>CAZLBE010000123.1:0-6117 GCA_964557635.1 uncultured Desulfobacterales bacterium | reverse complement strand
CTCCGGATATCAGAGCGGGTTTTGGCATACGCGCCTTTGGCCCATACTTTGTTGAGAGACAGATCTGGCCAAAGCCAGATCTGCCTTAGGGCGGTTATATGAAAATGCTGTTCAAAGTGTCGACAGCAACAGCTCCCTGTGGATGATAGATCCAGCCCATCAGGACACAAAGGCGATCAGGTATTTTGCCCTGTCGGGCGTTAAGAAGCGCAGGCTGTTTGAGGACATACTTGACCGCAGTTCCTGCGCTTTAGACCGACAGGACAAAATACCAGCCGACTGTCCTTAGGCTGATTCTATCACCCACAGGGGGCGGCATTATGCTATTTCCATTTATTGTTGAGAGGCGGCTGGCCCAAACCAGCTCCGCCTCATGGACGTTATCACAACAGGTGAAAACGAAAAAAAGGGCAAGCAGGATGAGTAGAGTAGTTTTTGGACGCTCCCTTAAATAATCAGGAAATGATAATGGCAGTCAGCTTGTGAATATTATTATTTTATTTGAAAGTGATTTTATTGGTCATAACAAGGTAAAACTTGCAGAAAGGCGTTTTGTTTACATCAAAAAAGTTCACAGGGCAGAAGCAGGTGATGTTTTGTTCGTGGGACTGCTTAACGGAAAGATGGGAAGGGGGCTTGTAAAAAAAATTACCTCAAGCTTTGTTGAAATGGAAGTTGTTCTGGATATTTCCCCGCCTAAGGCTCTTCCCCTTGTTCTTGTTCTTGCGCTTCCAAGACCTAAAGCGGTAAGAAGAATTATTCAGGCAGTTACCTGCCTTGGCATAAAAACAATATACCTGATAAATTCATGGAGAGTTGAAAAAAGTTTCTGGTCAAGTCCTGTTCTAAAAAAAGAAAATGTTAAAAAGCAATTGATTCTTGGCCTTGAACAGGCGAAGGATACAATTATGCCTGAAATTTTTTTAAAGCCCTTATTTAAACCCTTTGTACTTGAAGAACTGCCTTTAATTGCAGAAAAAACCATTGCTTTAACAGCTCATCCAAAATCTTTTGCACCATGCCCGAAAGATGTGGCAGACCCTGTAACTCTTGCCATTGGACCTGAAGGTGGATTTATCGATATTGAAATTAAAACACTGGAAAAATACGGATTTAAAACCATAAGTCTTGGAAAAAGAATTTTAAAAACCGAAACTGCGGTGCCGGTTTTAATTTCAAGACTTATAACATTAAAATAATCGTAAGCGTTCACAGGGCACTGCACCTGCAGCGTTGGCTTTACACTTGAAGGACTTTAGTACTTCGTGTCTGCCTGCCCGCCACCTTGCATCTGCAGCACCGTAGTAAACGCTTACAGTTGGCAAATTGCCTGTGAACGATTACAGATAATCATGGTTTCATCTAAAAAAAATATGGGAAAATGCAGATCAGAGATATTTTAAAAGCCCGTTTTAAATTTAGTGTGATTGCAGTATTATTTTGCTTTATCTGGTCGTTTAAAGTATCCGCTGATATTTATAAATTCATAGACAGCAATGGTGTTATTAATTTTACAAATGTCCCTTCTTCATCAAATTACAAGCTTTACATAAGAGAAATTCCCGATAAAAATTTGTATAAAAATGACAGTACAGAATTTGATTCACTGATAAAAAAGGCTTCACATAAATTTGGCGTAGATTTTCCCCTTGTCAAAGCTGTTATTAAAGTGGAATCTGATTTCAATCCCCGTGCTGTGTCATCAAGTGGAGCTATGGGATTAATGCAGATTATGCCGGATAATTATAAGAAGCTTTATGTTGCAGATCCGTTTAATCCTTTTCAGAATATTATGGGAGGCACACGGCACCTTAAACAGCTTCTTACACATTACAATGGAAAACTGCCCCTTGCCCTTGCAGCATATAATGCCGGAACCGGTGTTGTTGACAGGTATAAAAATATCCCACCTTTTAAAGAGACACAGGATTATGTAAGAAAAGTTATGAAGCTTTATAATACATATAACAGCCATTAGTGCCTTACCCCTGAATTTCTGTAATAAAAAACAAGAAATTGAGTCAGGCACCTGGGTTGTGGGCATAGCTCGCTTAAGGCCGATAAGGATTGCTATCCTCCGCCTCGCAACGCATCCTTATTTATCAATATTTAAATGCATTGTTTTAATAAATTTTGTGAGCTTTTCTTTCAATTCGGGACGTTCCATGGCAAATGCCATATTTGCCATCTGAAAGCCTGCCTTATCGCCGCAGTCAAACCGGTTCCCCTTAAATTTATAACCGAATATGGGTTGATTTGTCAGCAATTGTTTCATGGCATCTGTAAGCTGGATTTCATTGCCTGCTCCTGCTTCTATTTTTCCCAGGATGTCAAAAATCCTTGGGGTAAGAATATATCTGCCTATTATTGCAAGATTGGAGGGCGCTTTTTCCGGTTCAGGTTTTTCAATCATGTTCCTGATACGGACAACATCTTCCTCTATTACATCTGCATCAAGAATTCCATATTTATCTGTCTGATCATTTGCCACCTCCATAACAGCAACAATGGACGCTCTAAGCCTGTCAAATTTATCGACCATCTGGGACAAAACCGGAGTTTCAGACTGAATAAGGTCATCTGCAAGCAGCACGGCAAAGGGTTCATCTCCCACAATATCACGGGCGCACCAGATGGCATGTCCTAATCCAAGGGGCTCATTCTGACGTGTATATATGATTGTTCCTGTTTTAGGGACAAGATCCTTTACCTGCCGCACAAGCTCTTCCTTTTTTTTGTTTTTAAGTGCAACCTCTAATTCAAATGACCTGTCGAAATGGTCTTCAAGAGCTTTTTTACCCCTGCCCGTGACAAAAATAATATACTCTATACCTGCAGCAAACGCTTCTTCAACGGCATATTGAATAATAGGTTTATCAACTACGGGAAGCATCTCTTTTGCCATGGCCTTTGTTGCAGGAAGAAATCTTGTTCCAAGACCTGCAACGGGAAACACTGCTTTTCTGATTTTCATAAATTCTCCTTTAGGCTGTTCTCTTTATTGGTTACATTTTTTATTAACTGCCATGATGCGATTTTATAAGAAACAGAATGTAACCTATTACATTTATTGACTCCGCACCTTCTGCCAATTTTCTTGTCAGAATCTTTGATTCTTTGAGGTAAATATCGGCCAAGTTAGATCGGCCTCATGACCAGTTTATAAGAAATAAAACGTAACACATTACTTTTATTTCATTTTTTGTTGTGAGGCAAATCCGGACTTGAATCCAGATCCGCCTCATGGCGGTTATATGAAATAATTATTATGTTTAATTTTTTAAGTCCAATCTTTTTTTTAATTTTATTCTTTTTTTAATTTTACTTAATTTCTGTTAAAATTTCTCGCTGGATTTAAAATCTGAAAATAAATCAAAAAACTCCCTGATTGACTTTATACTTTTATAATTATATTAATATATTCAAAAAAGCGATATCAAAAATACGAAGCTGACTCTTATGCTCACATAAAGTGAAAAGAGTTTTTATACGATAAGGAAAAGATTAAAATTGAAGGAGATCTGTTAATGGAGTCCAAGTCTGAAAATGAAAAAAAATCTGAAATTTTACCTGTCCAGTTGAGTTATGACAGTAAATTTAAATTCGATTGTCACAAGGGAATAAGCTGTTTTACCAAATGCTGCAGGGGAATTGACATAATGCTTACCCCATATGATATTTTAACCCTTAGAAAAAAACTGGAGCTTTCTTCGGAAGAATTTCTTGCAATTTATACTGAATTAAAATTGCTGAAAAAAGCGGATCTTCCAATTGTTACAATGAAGTTATTAGATGATGAACAGAAATCATGCCCTTTTGTCAGAGATGACAAAGGATGCATTATTTACGAAGACCGGCCAACCACCTGTCGCTATTATCCCCTTGGTATGGGTTCACTGAGTTATTCAGGACATTCCAATGATGAACAGGATAAGGAATCAGATAAAAACGATGAGTTCTTTTTTATGGTCAAAGAAGACCATTGTCGTGGATTTGAAGAAAAAAAAGAATGGACAGTTGCAGAATGGCGTGAGGATCAGGGCGTGGATATCAGGGATGAAGTCAATGCCGGATGGACAGATCTGATCGTTAGAAAAAAATCTGTCCCTGCATCCATAAAATTGTCTGAACAGAGTAAACAGATGTTTTTTCTGGCATGCTATAATATTGATAAATTTAAGAAATTTGTTTTTGAAAGCAGTTTTTTAGATCGCTATGAAGTTGATAAAGCAAGGCTTGAAGAGATAAAAAATGACGAAATAAAACTTCTTCAGTTCGGGTTTGAATGGATACGATACATTTTTTTTCAAAAAGGCAATTTTAAAGTAAAAAACAAATAGAACTTTTAGCGGCAAAGCCGCAGTGGTCAGTTATCAGTTGTCAGTTATCAGCATTGGAGGTTATTTTGAAATTTGAGAATCTGGAGACATGAAAAAAATCTTCGCGATTTTGTGCAGATTTTTATAACGGCCATGAGGTTGATCTTAATTTACTCAGATTTGCATCAAAGAATCAAAGATTCTAACAAAAAATGAAATAGGCGAAGTAATTCACGTACTATTTTTGATAAAATATTTGGGGAAATAAATTAGTATCAATATACTTTGACTGACAACTGACAACTTTTATTATTTTTGAGTTTACTGCAGAGACGTAAAAAATCGCTGAAATTTATAATTTCTCTTTACGTCCTTTTGCGTCTCTGCGGTGAAATTCATGCTTTAGCGTTTAATTATTTGAAAGGCTATGGCGCAGGTTCTTTAATAATCGTACCATAACCCCTTTTTTGATTCCGGATCTGTCAGCTGTTTTTCTATATCAATATTAAAAAAATCTGCAAGGGGCTCAAATATTGCAGGATTTTCCCTCTGAACATGTTGTGCGATGTTGATCACCTTGTCAATTCCGTTTTTTGTCATTTTCCCTATGGGTTGCCTGCATCTGCCGGAAGGCATGCCTAAAACCTGCATCAATGTTTTAAGGGGGAGGGGATTTCTTGCCCTGCATTTTACTTTTCCAAAGGGAGTTGACTCCTCGGTAATGACTGTTACAAGGCCAAGAAGAGGCTTAAGCGCCTTGTGGAGTTTTTCAGCTTCTGACATGTTTCCCTCATTGATGAACATGACCATATCGGAAAGTGCTTTTGGCGCAACATTGGTTACAACGGAGATAACTCCGGAAGCTTTAATCTCAGGGTCATTCATCATGGTAAATACAAGACCGTCGTCTCCTGAAAATATTGAAAAATTATCTCCACAGCATTTTCTTGTCTGTTTCATGTTTTCAATATTGCCTGTGGCCTCTTTTACCGATGAAACATTTTTATATTTTTCTGCAAGAATTCCAAGGTCTTCAGGCAGTAACTGCGTGCCTGTTCTTCCCGGAATGATGTATGGAATAATCTCCATATCCGGGAAAGCCTCGGCAACGGGCTCAATATACTCTTTTCTGATTTCAAGTGAGCTTGGTCCGTTGTAATACGGGTCAACCATGAGGACGGCATCTGCACCTGCATCCGATGCATTTTGCACAGCCTCAAGGGCTTCTTTTGTATTATTGCTGCCGGCACCTGCAATGCAGAGGCATTTGCCCTTTGTGCCGTTTGCAACATCTGCAACCACCCTGTTATGTTCTTCCCATTGCAGGGCAGGGCTTTCTCCCGTTGTTCCAACGGCAAGGATTCCTGTAATATTGTTCTTTATCTGGAATTTGATGAGTTGATCAAGGCCATTGGTATCAAGTTCCCCATTGTCGTTAAACGGTGTAATAAGTGCTGTATAACATCCCTTTTTCATAAAAACTCCTGCATTAGTGTATGAATGAAATTTTTGTTTTTAATGGTTTCTATTTCTAATGGTTACTATCAGATAATCAGATTGTTTTAGTGGTTAATATTTTCATTTTTATTGAATTGAAACGAAATCAGGTATTCTGCAAAGATTTCCATCCAGGTTATGGATAAAAAATATTAATGATTGTTGATAACTGAACTGTTTGGTATCATATATTACCTGTCAGTTCAAGTTTCTTTTTCTTTTTTTCAATGTGGTGTAAATCTAAAGCTAACTATGCCCGCAACCCATGTGCCTGTCTCAATTTCTTGTTTTTTATTACAGA
>CAZLBE010000122.1:0-6136 GCA_964557635.1 uncultured Desulfobacterales bacterium | reverse complement strand
GCCAGAATCAGTCCTGTATAAAAATATACCTGGGATTGAAGAAGCCGGGTAAATCCTTTTTCAATTATAAGAGGAACAACAGCATAGGGCAGCAGGGTCATAATGGATACAATACCAAAACCCTGACCGCTTTTTTCCCTGGGCATGACAGCCACAAGTAAAGTGATGCCAGCAGACACCAGCGTTACATAGGCAACACCATGGATGATCCTCAGGGGAAAAAAACCTGCAAGAGTTTGGACCCGGCTGTACAAAAAGAGACATACAACAGCTGTTCCCAGCCCCAAAGCCATAGCCATGACGGCATTTTGAATTTTTAGCCTGGAACTGATAAATGGCCTGAAAATCAAAGCACTTACCGGCAACAGACCAATGAGAGTTCCCCGCCAGCGCACTGCAATATCTAAGGTGCCAAGATAATCATAGAAACTGTAAAAGACAGCGAGGTTACAAAAGGCAAACAATATAAAAATATTCAGGACTATAAACCCCGGATTCAAAAGACGTTGCTCAGTTTTCATTTATCATCACTTTTTTTACCCGCGCGGATTCCTCACCGGAGGTTTTATTATGCAAATAACTCGAAATTCACACTAATGTTGGTCTTCTTAAACCATATTAAACGGAAAAGCAACAATGCAGTTGATTATGGCACGGTAAATTTAATTGCATAGAATAAATAAACCTGATATTGAGGAATTCATAAAATTAATTCAAGGAGAAAAAAATGAACGAACATGATCTTGTAAAAAAAACTGCCAAGACAGCAGAATTGTATTTCAGCACTGTAAAGGATGAAGACAAACCCTATAAATTATGGAGACATTTTGACAAGGATCTTGCAAAAGATCTTTCCCTTTTTATCACCGGAAAAATGTACGCAAGGGAAAAAATTCCCCACCCCACAAGACAGCTTGTTGCCGTTGCATGCTTAACTGTTCTTGCAAGATATGATGAATTAAAACTTCATATTCATGCAGCCTTGAATGTGGGCTGTTCAAAGGAGGAAGTTGCAGAAGTGATTTTCCAGACAGCCATCTACGGAGGAATGCCCGCAGCAAATTCCGGCCTTGAAGCTTTGAAGGAAGTTCTTGAAGAAAGGAATGAAGACAAATAAAACTTTAGTAATTGCGGTATATGAAAATGCAGTTCAAAGTGTCGACAGCATAGCCCCCTGTGGGTGATAGATCCAGCCCATCAGGACACAAAGGCGATCAGGTATTTTGCCCTGCCGGGCGTTAAGAAGCGCAGGCTGTTTGAGGACATACTTGACCGGAGTTCCTGCGCTTTAGACCGACAGGGCAAAATACCCGCCGACTGTCCTTAGGCTGGTTCTATCACCCACAGGGGGCGGCAATATGCCATTGTACGATTGCTCCGATTGCCATTTCAATAATTTGTCATAATCTTTGATTCTTCGACGTGGCTGGTATAAATTCAGATCGGTCTCATGGTCGCTATGAAAGAACCAATTCTTTCAATGGCCTTGCGACCTTCCGGAAGATATCTTGCAAAATAATGCCATACATGGAACATGCTATCCCATATTTCAAGCTCGGCTTTAACACCCGATTGTCTGGCTTTATCTGCAAGCATGACTGCATCATCTTCCAGTACCTCATTTGATCCTGCCTGAATAAGCATGGGGCAGAGGCCTGAAAGATCGCCGTTTAAAGGAGAAAGCAGGGGATTGGACAAGTCGTTGTTTTCAGCGTAAAACATTGCCGTGGAATAAAGCATGTCATGGTTCAGCATGGGATCTTTTTCTTTATTTCTTAAATACGATTTTCCTTTGCATTCAAGGTCAACCCACGGAGAAAGAAAAACCGCACCCCCGGGCATTGCAATGCCTTTTTCCTTTATTAACAGAAGAAGAGACAATGCAAGCCCACCTCCTGCAGAATCACCGGCTACAACTATATTATGTGGAGAAATTTTGTTGTTTAAAAGCCATTTATATGAATTCAAGGCATCATTTAATCCAGCGGGAAATTTATTTTCCGGTGCCAATCTGTAATCAATGATTAAAATCCTTGCATTGGATGCTTTTGCAATTCGTGTTGCAAGATCCCTGTGGGAATTGATTGAACCTGCAATAAAACCTCCGCCGTGGAGGTATAAAACTACCTTTCCATCTGTAAAATTTGGGGGTGTCAGCCAGGCAGAATGTACTGAATCAAGATTTACCTGCTCGTAAAGGACGGTTTTATCAATTTTGAACATGGATGCGCTTTTTTCAAGAAAAGCACGGTATTGCTTAACGCCCATGGATTCCAGTGAAGGCCTTGAGCGTATATGTTTAAGGACAATGGACAATACCCTTGAATTTATCCTGGATTCTGATTTTATCATTTTCAAAATGTTTTTTTCCATTAAATTTTTAAACCGGACCTGAATCCAGATCAGCCTCATGGCGGTTATATCTGTATCCGTGTGCAATTCTATTCCCTGTTTTGCCCCAGGCTAATGATAAAATTGCCGGTCACGGCCTTTTTTCTGTTTTAAGATATCATAATAGATAAGTATCCGTTCAATATACCTGACCGGTTCCCAGCCCCTTGCATACCCGTTTTCTGTTTGTTTATAAAATTTTCTCCTTGATAAAAGGGGAAGGGTTTTTTTAAGCGAGGCCCATGAGTTTTTATTCATTCCCCTTTTCGCTGCAAGCTGCTGAGCATCCCTTACATGACCGTATCCTATGTTGTAACTTGCAAGGGCAAATAAAAGCCTCTGGTGTGTATCTTTTATGTCATCAAACCTGTTGTACAGCATATCAAGATATTTTATTCCGGCTTTAATACTCTGAACAGGATTACGCCGGTTTTTTATCTCCATTTCCCTTGCAGTATCAAGGGTTACCTGCATTAGGCCTCTTACCCCTGTCCGGCTTATGGCATCCGGATTATAATGGGACTCCTGATATATCACCGAAGCAATCATTCTCCAGTCAAACCCGTATTTTTTTGATTCTTTTTTTATCAGATCTTTGTATTGAGGAAGTCTTGAATCTATTCTTTCGTGAAATTTTTTAAGATCAAAATAATCAAAAACCTCAACCGACCCATAGTATTTTTCGTAAATTTTGCCCTGAATACCTGTTTTCTCAGCCATTTCAAGGAATTCATTTATTTTTTTCAGAAAAGCGGGATTATTTTTTCTGACTGCCCAGCCAAGGCTTTCATCTTCTTCAATGGGAAACCCGATCCTGATATCAGGGTAGTATCTGCGGTTCAGCAATGCAATATTTGAGTCGGCCACTGTGTATTTTATCTCTCTTTCAGCAACCATACGTATTAACTCTTCAGTGGCAATATTATCGTGAAGTACAATATTGATTTTTATTCCGCTTTTTACAAGTTCTTCAAGTCTTGTCTCATAGGAGGTTCCCCTTCTCACATGAATGGTTTTGCCATTTAAATCTTTTAAATCCTTAATATCAAATGTCAGTTTATGGTGGATAAGCCTCTGCTGAATTTCCATATAAGGGTATGAAAAATCCACCATCTGTTTTCTCTTATCTGTTATGGTAAGACCTGCAGCAATGAAATCCCCTTTGTTTTCAGAAAGAAATGGGAACATTTCATTCCAGCCGGGAACTTTAACTACAAGGCGGACATGAAGAAATTCAGCAAATTTTTTTGCCATGTCGTATTCAAATCCTGTCGGGGTATCTTGATAGATATAATATGTATTGGCACTGTTATCCGTGATAAGCCTGAGCCTGCCTGTTCTCCTGATTTTTTTCAAAGTATGGGCCCCTGTGTATGATGATTTTCTCAGGTTGACACACACAATGAGCAAAAAAAGGCAGGAAATTAAAATAAAAATGCCAATGATGTTATTAAAAATAATTTTTTTCATATTTTCAAAGATAAAACCTCTATTTCACGCACCATCTGGTATCCTCTTGGCAGTTTTTTCCCTCTGTAACCGCGTTTTGATCTGTATGGCTCCTGGTTTTTCGGGGTTAATTTTAAAAAATGCTTTCCCGAGTAGATGACGATGGTAGAATTTTCAGGAATTATCTTCAAAATCTTAATTCTTTCACTTCCCTCATGCTCAAGCTGAGTGCGGGGTATGCCGATAATTTTATTTCCCTTCCCCTTTTCAAGCACAGGCATTTCTTTAACGGGAAAAATAATCAACCTGCCTGCCGTTGTAACTGCAGCTATTGAATCTGATTTGGGCTTATTAATTTTTTCAGGCTGCATGACAATGGCTTTTCCCGAGAGAATAAGGCCTGCTTTTCCTGCTTTGTTCCTTGTTATAAGGTTTTTAAATTGTGTGATAAACCCAAATCCCGTATCTGAAAAAAGAAGAAAAAAATCATTGTCTTCACCTGTTAGCATCGCTTTGACATATGCTTTGGGCTTAATTGTCAATCTTGTTGTCAAAGGCTCTCCCAGACCACGGGCAGATGGAAGATCATAGGCATAAACAGAGTAAACTCTACCTGTGGAATCGATGAAAACAATACTTTTATTACTCATGGTCTTTCCATGGGATAAAAAAGAATCGCCGGGTTTGAATTTAATTTTTTCAGGATCTATGTCATGTCCCTTTGCAGAACGTATCCACCCGTTTTTTGACAAAATGATGGTGACAGGTTCAATAGTAATTATCTCTTCCTTTGAAAAGGCTTCGGCAATTTGTCTTTCTTTTATTGGAGATCTCCTTGTATCACCATATTTTTTTGCATCCGCTTTTATCTCGCGCTTAATGAGATTTTTTATCAATCTGTCTGAACTTAATATCTTTTCAATGGATTTTCTTTCCTTGTCAAGCTGATCTTTTTCACCTTTAATCTTTATCTCTTCAAGTCTTGCAAGATGGCGCAGTTTTATTTCAAGTATGGCCTCTGCCTGGGTTTCGCTTAAATTAAATGCAAGGATAAGCTCTTTTTTGGGATGGTCGCTTTTTCTTATAATTTCAATCACTTCATCAATATTTAAAAAAGCTGTAAGAAGCCCTTCAAGTATATGAAGGCGGTCAATAATTTTTGAAAGTCTGTATTCAAGCCGCTTTGTAACGGTTTGAATTCTGAAATCAAGCCATTCCGATAAAATCGCTAAAAGATTTTTTACCTTTGGCTTGCCATTGACACCTATCATGTTCATGTTTACACGAAATGATTTCTCAAGGTCGGTTGTTGCAAAAAGATGATTCATTAAAGCATTTATGTCAACTTTTTTGTTTCTTGGCATAATGACAAGGCGCGTGGGATCTTCGTGGTCTGATTCGTCACGTATATCTGCAACCATGGGAAGCTTTTTCGTCTGCATCTGGACAGAAATTTGCTCAATAATTTTTTCCCCGGAAGCATGATAGGGCAGGGCAGTTATCACAATATCACCGTTTTCACGATGAAATACAGCTCGCATTTTTATACTTCCATTTCCCGTTGAATAGATTTTTTCAATCTCCGCGAAAGGGGTTATTATCTCGGCTTCTGTTGGATAATCAGGGCCTTTTATGAATTTGACAATATCTTTTGACTCAGCTTCAGGGTGATCTAAAATGTAAATTAAAGCCTCTGCAACCTCATTAAGATTGTGGGGTGGAATATCCGTTGCCATGCCCACTGCAATTCCGCTTGTACCGTTTAAAATAAGATTGGGAAGTCGTGCAGGAAGCAGGGTCGGCTCTTTTAATGTTCCGTCAAAATTTTTTGTCCAGGAAGTTGCTCCAAGATCGATTTCCGCTAAAAGAAGTTCTGCATATTTTGAAAGTCTGACCTCGGTGTATCTCATTGCTGCAAAGGATTTAGGATCATCCGGAGCACCCCAGTTGCCCTGGCCGTCAAGGAGAGGATATCTTGCCGAAAAAGGCTGGGCAAGGAGAACCATGGCCTCGTAACAGGCTGAATCCCCGTGGGGATGAAATTTTCCCAGCACATCGCCTACTGTTCTTGCCGATTTTTTGTATTTAGAAGAAGAAGACAGACCGAGCTGACTCATGGCATACAAAATTCTTCTCTGTACAGGTTTGAGTCCATCTCCGATATGGGGCAGAGCCCTGTCGAGGATGACGTACATGGAATAATTAAGATATGCCTGCTCTGCAAATTCTTCAAAGGCAAGTGTTTCAAATTCCTGGTGAACAGCCTGGGAATCAGGTTTCATTGTTTAAGTCCTTG
>CAZLBE010000121.1:0-6167 GCA_964557635.1 uncultured Desulfobacterales bacterium | reverse complement strand
CATAGTTAGTTTGCCTTATATTTTTTTATTTAAAGGAGATTAAAATTAATATTTCCTATTATGCGTTAACAAAATTTTAGAGAGAACCCTTGCTTGACAGTACTCCTGATATTGTCTTATCCACGGAACATGCCATTTTCAATGCCCTGCCAAGCGCCTTAAATATGGATTCAATAATATGGTGTTCATTTTCACCATAGTCTGCATTGATATGAAGATTCATTCCTGATTGAACGCTGAACGCACGGAAAAATTCTTTGGCAAGCCAGACATCAAAACTACCCCGGCACCTGATAAGATCAGGGATATTGTATACAAGAAAAGGTCGGTTGGACAGATCGATGTTCACCCTTGAAAAAGCTTCATCCATCGGCACCTGGCCTGCACCATACCTTGCAATACCCTTTCTGTCTCCAAGGGCCTTTGAAACAGCCTGCCCTAACACAAGACCTGTATCCTCAACAGTGTGATGGAAATCAACTTCAATGTCTCCTGCAGCTTTTATGGTAAGATCAAAAAAACCATGCACGGCAAATAGTGTAAGCATATGATCAAAAAAAGGAATGCCCGTAACAATATCAGCTTTTCCGGAACCATCAAGGTCAAGCTCAATATTAATTTTTGTTTCTTTTGTTGTGCGGCTTATCTTTACTTTTCTATTCATTCTAAAAATCACCTGAAAGAAGGATATTTACTGAACATATAATTTTTTCAGCCCCTCTGTCTTTTATCTTTTATAACGGCCATGATGCCAATCTGGGCCAAACCAGATCCGCCTCATGGCGGTTATAAAAATTACGTTCGTACCCCGCTTCTCCATTATTTGATTAAAAAAACAAAATTAAAATAAGTGTTAAAAAAACTATTTAATTTTGGTCTTTTGCCTGTAAGAACATGCAGCGAGAACATACGAACAATTTGCTTTGGTAAAACATGAAATCTGTGATTAATTCTTGCAAAGAATGTTTCATCATTATATATAATTTATTCTTTTTTTGATATCAGCACTATTATTCCATAATAAATAAAAACAATCCGTATTAACTAAAATAAAAATGCACCTTATGTCAATTATTTTTTCACTTTTTATGAGGTTTTTTCAAAAATGACTTTAAAATTTCCATCAAATTCCAATTTAACAGGTTCTTTCAATTTAGCAGATTCATTTAAACTTTCAGGTTCAACCCATGACAAAATAATGTCACCTGAAGCCACTATTAAAATATTCAAAAAGAGGTCAAAATCAGCTGATCTTGAAATCCTGCAGCAAACCCGAAGAATTGATAACAACAGGCTTGGTATTCCGGTATACTTCAGTATATGTACAGAAAAAGCCGAGACACTTCTTAATACAAAAAAACAGATGGGAAAAGGTGCAACTCCGATCCTTGCCGAGGCAAGTGCCATCATGGAGCTTGTTGAAAGGTTCAATATATATAATTTCATAAATAATACAGAATTCATCAATACAAACTACAGCAGCGTAAAAAAACAGGCCATACCATTTGAACTGATTGCAGAATCCGTGCAGGATAATTTATCTTTAAAAGAAATGGAAAAAAATGAAAAAATTTTTTCCATGCTCAATCTGAACTGGACCAGGGGATATAATATCACTAAAAACAAAGAGATGCTCATCCCGATTGACTGGTTTTTTATGATCAATGAATTCAACGGAACATCTGCAGGCAACAGCAATGAAGAAGCAATATGCCAGGGGGCATGTGAGGTAATTGAACGCCATGTTTCAGCAATAGTCGCTGATACACAACCAGAACTTCCATATATTAATCAGGAATCGGTAACAAATTCCGAAACAAAAAATCTGATCAGAAAATTTACCGATGCCGGCATAAAACTGTACATTAATGATTTTACACTTGGAACAGGCATTCCGACCATTGGTGTTCTGGCCTTTGACCCATCCACTTTTCCCCATACAAGTGAAATAGTGTGGACTGCAGGCACTGCAACAAGTCCTGATAAAGCATTAAGCCGTGCTTTAACTGAAGTTGCACAGCTTGCTGGGGATTTCAACACTGCATCAAACTATATGGCAAGCGGGCTTCCAAAATTTAAAAAAATCGAGCAGGCAGACTTTATCATTAGCCCATATGAAAATAAAACGGGCAGGATGATAAACCTTGAGGATTTGCCTGATATCTCGGATAACAATATTAAAAACGAAATACTTGCCATTGCGCAAATATTGGAAAAGTCAGGCTTTGAAGTTATCACCATGGATATAACAGATCCAGGGCTTAAAATTCCGGGTTTCTATACTGTAATTCCCGGAACGCAATTCAGGGAACGCGCACAAAACAGCAGTGTGGCAATGTTTTCAGCAAAACATATATTTAAAAACAACTCTCCCCAAAATGCAGAGATCAAGCTTGAAGAAATGTCCAAAATACTTGAAAACAGATACTATATCAAATTCTATCAGGGATTATGCCAGCTTGCCCTTGCGCATCCTGAAAAAGCACTTGAATATATGGAAGCCGCCATTGAGCTTGAACCAGCTGTTCAGGATATTCCAAGTATATATTCCTATACAGGTGTCTGTCTTAAAGAGATGGGGGAATATAAAAGAGCCCTTGAAATTCTCAAAAAGGGAATTAATGCAGATAAAGACCGTGATGATATTTACAATTTAATGGGTTATTGTAATTTCATGCTGAAACAGCATACAGACTCCATATCGTGCTTTGAAAAAGTTCTTGAACTTAAGCCGGGCTCTGGTATTGATCATGCAAGTATCGCATCCAATTACAGGGAGCTTGGAAACACAAAAAAAGCCATTGAATACTATGAGATGGCACTGCTTCTTGACCCATCCCTTGATTTTGCAGAAGAAAATCTGAAAAAATTAAAAAAATAAGCGGGTTCAAGCTTCTGATTCCAGTCTGCATCTGCATTACAATTTGTTTAAGCATTTTTAAACAGATTTTATTCTTTTCTGGAATTTTTAAGTGAGGCTTTTATAAATTCCCTGAAAAGCGGATGGGGATGCAGAGGCCTTGACTTGAATTCAGGATGGAACTGGCAGCCTAAAAACCATGGATGATCTCTAAGTTCAACTATTTCAACAAGTTCTTCATCCGGAGATGTACCGCTTACAACAAGTCCTGCATCTTCAAGGGCTTTTCTGTACTGATTGTTAAATTCATACCTGTGCCTGTGCCTTTCTGAAATATTTTCCTCTCTATAGGCTTTCATGGACAGAGTATCGGGAACAAGAACACAGGGATAGGCTCCAAGACGCATTGTTCCGCCCTTATCCGAGCTTAAATCCCTTTTTTCCATTTTTTTAGTGCGCTCATCATACCACTCTTTCATCAGGTAAATAACGGGATAGGGTGTATTGATATCAAATTCAGTTCCATGTGCATCTTCCATTGCTGCAACGTGCCTTGCAAATTCAATAACAGCCATGTGCATACCAAGACAGATGCCAAAAAACGGAATTTTATTCTCCCTGGCATATTTTACAGCAAGGATCATCCCTTCAATTCCACGTGAGCCAAATCCTCCCGGCACAAGAATGCCGTGTGCTTTTTCAAGTGTTGACTCAAGATTTTCCTCGGTCAAGCTGCTTGAATCCACATAAATCAGATTCACTCTGGAATCATTTGCAACACCGCCATGGGACAACGCCTCATTAAGGCTTTTATAGGATTCCGTAAAGTCAACATATTTCCCAACAATGGCAATATTTACAGAAAACCTGGGATGCTTAAACCTGTCAACAAGTTCCTCCCAGTCTTCAAGCCTTGGGGCCCTTGCCCATATGTTGAGTTTTTTAATAATCCTGTTTCCAAGGCCTTCCTGGTTATAAATCAAAGGCACTTCATATATGCAGTCCACATCCTTTGCAGTTATTACATCATTGGCATCCACATTACAGAAAAGTGCTATTTTTGCTTTTAATTCCGGTGAAAGGTACCTGTCTGTCCGGCAGAGGAGAATATCCGGTTGAATACCAATGCTTCTCAATTCCTTGACGCTGTGCTGAGTCGGTTTTGTTTTCTGTTCACATGCTGTTTTAATATAGGGGACAAGGGTGAGATGTATGTAAATTACATTATTCTTCCCCACATCAGCCCTGAACTGTCTTATTGCCTCAAGAAACGGAAGAGATTCAATATCCCCTATTGTTCCTCCGATTTCAACAATGACAACATCAACATCCTCTGACACAAGGCGTATACTTTGTTTAATCTCATCTGTAATATGGGGGATAACCTGAACCGTACCGCCAAGATATTCACCCTTTCGTTCTTTGGTTATTACGGAATTATAGATTTTACCCGTGGTAAAATTATTATCATGGCCAAGTTTTGCACTTATAAATCTTTCATAGTGCCCAAGATCAAGATCGGTTTCCGTACCGTCGTCGGTCACATAGACCTCACCATGTTGAAATGGATTCATGGTGCCTGGGTCAACATTAATATATGGATCCAGCTTTTGAATGGTAACGGAAAGCCCTCTGCTTTCAAGAAGCAGGCCTATGGAAGCAGAAGCAAGGCCCTTGCCAAGGGATGAAAGAACTCCTCCTGTTACAAAAATATACTTGGTAGCGTCAGACATTAGTTCCTCTCATTTTAATTTTGTTTTAAATTTAACTGAATCCAGTTACAAATCTTATTTTTTAATTCAAAATCCATTCACTGCAGAAAATAAAAAATTTAAATATTTGGACAAAATAACATCAAAAAAATGAACCACATTATATTGACTGATAAAAAATATGTCAATATCTACACCGCTTTTATCAGGAATAATAAATTGTTGATCATTATGTTCTTTTTCTATATGATAACAAATTAAATATCACAATATTACAATCTGTAATTCTTTTATCATAATTGAACTAACGGCCATGAGGCCGATCTGGATTCAGGCCCAGATCTGCCCACAACAAAGCATGGGTCGTAGACGCGTAGCCAATAGCGTTTTTAAATTGCGCTATTTCATATAACCGCCATGAGGCGGATCTGGACTGGCCCAGCCGCTTCTCAACAAATGTAGAAATAGCATGCTGACTATTTGCATTCTATTTCATATAAAAAATCATGCAATTTAAGTCAATAAATTAAGGAGACGGTACAGATGAGCGAAGCATCTCAGTTTACATTGTACAGCGGAGGACACAGGGGAGCAGAAGCAGAATTCGGCAAAATGGCTGAAAAATACGGTATAAAGGAAGTCAATTTTTCCTTTGAAGGGCACAGTATTGAAAGGAATGTCGGAGTTAAGGTCTTAAGCCAGGAAGAGTTGAAAAAAGGAGACATCAGCATGGATATTGTCTCAGCACGCATGGGAAGATCCTTTTCAAAGGCTGAAAAAATCCGCAAGGTCATCCAGTCAATTTTTCATATGGTCAACAATGGATACCAAATTTTTGCCGTAGGCTGGATACTGCCGGACAACACCGTTAAAGGGGGAACAGGATGGGGAGTTGAACTTGGAAGGCTCTTTAACAGACCTGTATTTGTTTATGAGCAGGACCGCAAGGAGTGGTTTTCCTGGATTGACAACTCCTGGCAGCAGGTAAGCCCAGTCATATCCCACAAAACCTTTGCAGGTACAGGAACAAGAGCTCTTACCGATGATGCAAAACAGGCCATAGCAGATCTGTTTGAAAAATCATTTGCCAGGGATTAGCACTCAGACCACATGAATATAAAAAAATAACGGGGCATGCATTCATACAGTTTTTTTTATGAAATATGCCCCGTTTTTATGCGAATATTTTCGTCCCCTTAACCGGTGTTCCCGTATGATAACTGACAGGGTCATAACCGGAAAGAGCCACGCCTGATTTATCCGGATTTAAAAATGAGGCAGCATTACTGCCCGCTACTGCCCGCGCCCTGGACTGCAACAGCTGTGATAAAAAACACTAAAAACCAGTTAAAACATTCCTCATAAGTGTTTCTCCAAAAGTTCAAGCTGCAGATCAGGCCATCCTCTGTTTTACAAGTGCCTCCACGATTTTAACACTTTCATCAATGGAAACAGCTCCGGTATTAATCAGAAGATCATAATTATTGGGATCTGCAATGGAAGTGTTGAAATATTGTCTGATAAAAGATCTTCTAGTATTCCGTCCCAAAAGTTCTGACTATTATATTGGCAATTTATTTTTCGAAAAAATAGCT
>CAZLBE010000120.1:0-6194 GCA_964557635.1 uncultured Desulfobacterales bacterium | reverse complement strand
TACCCGCCGACTGTCCTTAGGCTGGTTCTATCACCCACAGGGGGCGGCATCATGCCTTTTTCATTTTTCATTGCCGCCTCCGCCAAGTACAGCGTACAGTCTCACCTCGTTGGCAAGTTTTGACAGATGAAGGAGGATAAGGCCCTGCCTTGCATCAAAAAGGGAGCGCTGGGCATCAAGTACGCTTAGATAACTGTCAATCCCGTTTGAATATCGGTCTTTAGCAAGGCGATAGGTGGCTGCAAGGGAATCAACAAGGGATTTCTGAGCTGCTACCTGGTCATCCACTGTGCCCTGAACTGCAAGGGCATCTGCCACTTCCCTGAAAGCTGTCTGGATCGTTTTTTCATATTGGGCTACCGCTATTTTCTTTTGAGCTTTACTCACCCTGTAAGCTGCCCAGGTGCGTGCATCAAAAACAGGAACGGCAATTTCAGGCGCAAAATTCCAGGTTCCTGATCCGGATTTAAACAGGCCGGACAGTTCACTGCTTGCTGTTCCCACACCCGTTGTCAAAGCAATGCGTGGGAAAAAACTTGCACGGGCAGCGCCAATAAAAGCGTATGCCCCCTTGAGATTATGTTCTGCAGCAATGATATCAGGTCTGTGGAGAAGTACTGCAGAAGACAGGCCCGCGGAAAAATTTGCAGGAACTTTAACAGCACTTAAATCCTTTGGCAGCAAATTTTCCGGTACATGAATACCGCAAAGAAGGTTTAAAGCATTTTGATCCTGTGCCACCTGCCGGGTATATTGTACGGCTTTTCCCTTTGCTGAATCCACCTGGGTCTGTGCACGGCGCAGATCCAGCTCATTTGCAAGCCCTGCCCTGTACTGGCTTTGAATCAGGTCATAGGATTCCTGCTGGGTGTCAAGGGTTGATTCTGCAAGTTTAAGATTTTCCCTGTCTGCAGCAAAAGTATAATACGCAACAGCTGTTTGAGACACAAGGGATATTCTGGCACTTATCCTTGCCTGGTCCGTTGCAAGAAAATTCTCAAGGGCCTGCTTTTCCAGGCTGCGAATCCTTCCGAAAAAATCGATCTCCCAGGAACTGATACCAAGATTCGCACTGAATTGCTTTTCAATAACCGCCTTTCCGGAAGGTGAAAGATCAGATGGCAGGCGCTGTTTATTTTCATATCCAACCCCATTTACCGACGGAAAAAGCTCGGCACGCTGTACACCGTAAAGAGCTCTCACCCTTGCAACATTCAATGCGGCAAGTTTTAGATCAAGGTTGTTTTTCAGGGCAATATCTATAATTTTAAGAAGATGCTGATCCGTAAAAAATTTCTGCCGGGTAACAAGAGATGCATCAAAACCATTTGCCCCGGGTGTGGCGCTGATATTTTTGTAAGCTGTTCCCTGTGGCCAGTCTGTTGGGATGGGCGCTTTGGGCTGTGTATATTTCGGGGCAAGAGAGCAGCCGCCAATCCATAACAAAACAGAAAACATAAGCATAAATCTAACTAATCCGGGAATTGCAGGTGTTTTTCTTTTCATATCAAATTGTCTCCGGTCTGTTTTGGCGGTTTTTATTCATATCCTCAACAAAGTTCTGTTCATTATGATTCTGCTCATTAATATCATAGTTCTCTCCTTTTCTTTTGAACAATCTCGACACAACAACAAAAAACAGCGGGATAAAAATCAGATCAATAAATGTAGCAGAGAGCATACCGCCGCAAACTGCAGTACCTATGGCTTTCATTGCGCCGGCGCCGGCACCCGTTGCAATGGCAAGGGGCAAAACCCCGAAGAAAAAGGCCAGGGAAGTCATCATAACAGGTCTGAACCTTGTTTTAACGGCGCCAAGGGTGGCTTCTATAAGCCTTGCTCCATGCGAGAGCCTCTCCTTGATAAACTGAATGATCAATATGGCATTTTTTGTGGAAAGACCAAGGGTTGTAAGAAACCCTATCTGGAAATATACATCATTTGGAAGTCCCCGCAGGGACGTTGCCAGGATCGCTCCCAAAACGCCAAGGGGCAGCATCAGCATATTGACAAATGGGATTGTCCAGCTTTCATACAGGGCTGCCACGCAGAGGAAAATTACAAAAATCGAAAAAGCGTAGAGAATGGGTCCCTGGGCAGTTGCCATTCTCTCCTGATATGACAGTCCTGTCCAGTCAAACCCTATCCCTTTGGGCAATTTTGCGGTAATTTCCTCCATGGCTTTCATGGCTTCTCCTGTACTAAGCCCCGGAGCCGGTTCTCCCCAGATATTAATGGATGGAAATCCATTGTAGCGCTCTAACTTTGGAGAACCAAATATCCACTTTCCAGTTGCAAAGGCAGAAAATGGCACCATTTTGCCCATGGTATTCCGGACATAGATTTTTTCCAAATCTTCAGGCAGCATGCGAAAGTGGGCATCGGCCTGGAGATATACCCTTTTCACCCGTCCTGCCTGAATAAAATCGTTGACATAGGCGCTGCCAAAGGATGCTGAAATGGTGTTGTTAATGGAGGTAACAGGAACACCCATGGCCCCGGCTTTATCCCAGTCAACATGGATACGATATTCAGGAACATCTTCCATACCGTTGGGCCTTACACGGACAAGGCGGGGATCCTGTGCTGCCATACCAAGAAGCTGGTTGCGGGCTGCCATCAATGCGGCATGACCAAGGCCGCCGCGGTCCAGCAGTTGAAAATCAAAACCCGTTGCTATACCAAGTTCAACAACAGGCGGAGGAGGAAAGGCAAAAACCATGGCCTCTTTAATGCCGGAAAATGCCTTCATTGCCCTGCCTGCAATGGCCTTGACTTTAAGATCCGGCCGGTTGCGCAGCTTCCAGTCTTTCAGTTTGACAAAGGCTAAACCAATGTTCTGGCCTTCACCGCCAAAACTGATACCTACAACGGACATTACAGATTTCACACTTTCCTTTTCATTCTGAACAAAATAATCTCTTATCTTATCCATGACAGCTTTTGTCTGCTCCAGAGTGGACCCTGAGGGAAGCGTGAACTGGACTAACAGTCTTCCCTGGTCTTCATCGGGAATATAGGATGTGGGCATGCGTTTAAACAGAAAAAACACAGATGCCACGATTAAAATATAAACAATCAAATATCTGATTGTCTTTGAAAAGGAGCGGCTGACCACTCCCACATAGAGCCCTCTGACCCGTAAAAACATTCGATTAAACCACTTAAAAAAAGGACGCAGGAAAAAGACAGCGTTATCTGCCGGTTCATGACCTTGCGGTATGGGCTTTAAAAACGATGCGCAGAGAACCGGTGTAAGGATAAGGGCTACAACAACTGAAAGCAGCGTGGAAGCCACTATTGTTATGGAAAACTGGCGGTAAAGAACTCCTGTGGAACCCTCAAAAAAAGCCATGGGGCAAAAAATAGCCGCAAGTACAAGGCCGATACCGATCAAGGCGCTTGTAATTTCATCCATGGATTTTGCCGTGGCATCCTCTGGTGAAAGTCCTTCCTCGGCCATGATTCGTTCCACATTTTCCACAACCACAATGGCATCATCCACCAGCAGGCCAATGGAGAGCACCATGGCAAACATTGTCAGCATGTTGATGGAAAAACCAAAAAAGCCAAGAACCCCAAAGGTGCCGAGAAGCACCACAGGTACTGCAATGGTTGGAATCAGGGTCGCCCTGATATTCCCCATGAAAATATACATGATCACAAAAACCAGCAGTATCGCTTCAAAAAGAGTCTTTACCACCTCCTCAATTGCCACCTTTGTAAACGGTGTTGTATCATAGGGATAGATCACCTTCATACCGTGGGGGAAATAGCGTTTCATCTCTTTTAATTTTGCTTTAATCGCATTGGCGGTTTTCAGTGCATTGGCACCGGCGGCCTGGCGGATGGCCATTCCAGCTGCAGGTTTACCGTTGTAATTGGCCACAATATCAAAGCGCTCTGCGCCAAGTTCCGTCCGGCCAAGATCTTTTATTCTCACGACAGACCCATCTCTGTTGATGCGGACTGGAATTGCCGCAAACTCTTCCGGAGTCTTCAGCATATGCTGGACTATGATGGCAGCGTTAAGGCGCTGGCCTTTTACGGCGGGCGCTCCGCCGAACTGGCCTGCAGATACTTCAACATTATGGGCTTTCAATGCCATGATGACATCTTCCACGGTGAGATTGTAACTTGTCAGTTTGTCCGGATTTACCCAGATCCTCATGGCATACTGGGAGCCAAAATTCCGCACCTCGCCCACCCCGGGCACCCTGGAAAGTATCTTTTCAAGATTGGACTGGGCGTAATCCCGTAAATCAGTACCGTCCATGCTGCCATCTTCCGAGATCAATCCCACAACGATCAGGTAATTTCTCGTGGATTTACTCACTTTGACACCGGAACGCTGCACAACATCGGGCAGACTTGCCATGGCAAGCTGCAGTTTGTTCTGTACCTTTGACCATGCAACATCAGGGTCTGTTCCAGGGGCAAAGGTCATCTCAAGGCGTGATGCACCGGATGTGGAACTTGTACCGGAAAGATAGAGCATGTCGTCAAGCCCTGTCATTTTCTGTTCTATGATCTGGGTCACGGTGTTTTCCACGGTCTCAGCCGATGCCCCGGGATAAAAAGAATCGATTGCAATGGAAGGCGGGGCAATGGGAGGATACTGGGCTATGGGCATTTTATAAATGGCAAGTCCACCTGCAGTCATCATTATGATGGCTATCACCCATGCAAAAACAGGGCGTTTGAGAAAAAATTTTGACAGCATTACTCGCCTCCCTTATTTTTTTTCCGAGGCTGTGTTTTACCATTGTGTAAGCGTTCACAGGGCACTGCACCGGATTTATTCCCTTTAAAGGGATACGCATCGACAATGGTTCCGGGACGTAACATCTGAAGTCCTTCAACAATCACCCTGTCACCTGGAACAAGGCCCTTTGATACAAGCCATTTATTCCCCATGGCTCTGTCAAGGGTGAGCATGCGCAGGCCAGCCATATTTTTATCTCCGACAATCAAAGCATAGGGTTCTCCCTTGCGGTTACGGGATACCCCCTGCTGGGGAACAAGGATCGCTTTTTCATTCATGCCCTCTTTTACTACAGCTCTTACAAACATTCCAGGAAGAAGAATAGATTCCGGATTGGGGAAAACAAGACGCAGTATAACGGAACCTGTTGTTCTATCCACTGAAACATCACTGAATTTAAGAACTCCGGGATGTGAATATGCTGTATTATCTTCAAGAATCAACTTGACACTGTTCTGGTCAGCACCGTCATGATTCAGGCTCCCGTCCTTAAGACGGCGTTTAAAATTTAAAAGATCCGTTGTGGACTGGGGAACATCCACATAAATTGGGTCCAACTGCTGAATATTAGCGAGAGCAAGGGGTTGATACGCCGTAACAATGGCTCCCTCCGTTACATTTGATCTCCCGATCCTTCCTGCAATCGGGGCTGTGATGCTGCAGTATTTCAAATTAATCCGTGCTGATTTAACCGCTGCTTCAGCCTGGCGTATCCCTGCCTCTGCCACGGCCACTGCCTCCCGGGTACTCTCCATCTGCGCTTCAACCGCCCTTAAAGTCGCTTTTGCAACATTGGCATTTGTCACGGCCTTGTCCCGCTGAGTTTCAGAAACAGCCCTGGTTTTAAAGGCATCTTCAAATCTTTTCCGGTCTGCAAGGGCAAGCTTCAGGGTTGCTTTCTGCTGAGTGACACTTGCCATGGCAGCTTTAAATGCTGCCTGTGCCTGTTTTGCCGTTTTTTTCATAACATTTTGCCTTGCAACAGCATAGTCAAGGGCTGCCTTAAACGGAGCAGGATCTATTCTGTAAAGAAGCTGGCCTGCCTTAACATTGGACCCTTCAACAAAAAACCTTTTTAATATTAAACCGCTTACCTGTGGCCGGATTTCAGCAATGCGGTATGCCGAAGCCCTTCCGGGAAGTTCATCGGTGAGCATGACTTTTTGAGCCTTAACGGTTATTGTTGAAACTTTGGGAGCGGTACGGGGTCGCGTTTGAGGTTTCCTGTTATTACAGCCTATGATTAATGAACTAAACAACAGCGCTGATATCAGCAGAACAGTGGAAACCATCCGATTAAAAATCCGCATGGGTGTTTCTCCTTTTTTATTGACAAATTAAAATCTTTATTTTAAATAATTATTTGAATATTGAGTTTTAATGAAAAAAAACGATTATGTCAATTATATTTATATTTATATTTATTTTT
>CAZLBE010000119.1:0-6199 GCA_964557635.1 uncultured Desulfobacterales bacterium | reverse complement strand
TGATCAAATACCCTTTTACTCTTTTTCTGTGTTCTTGGCAGTTCATGAAAATCTAATATCTCAACTTCAGATCTTACAAGAAGTTTCCTTCTGAGTTTGTCTGCAATAAGCTTTGCAAGTGCTTTATCATCATTTAATGACCCTGAGCAATCCCTTTCAACCCTGATTGTCATCATGTCTCTTCCATCTTTATTATGATCAAGATGTATCTGATATTCACTTCCTATTCCGTCAATGGTGCTTAAAACAATATCCACCTGGCTTGGATAGATATTAACAGCCCTGTATATGAACATGTCATCACTTCTGCCCATTATCCTCCCATGTCTTGGAAATGAAAGGCCGCATCTGCACTCTCCGGGAATAATCCGTGTTATGTCGTGGGTGCGGTAACGGATAAGGGGGCTTGCCTCTTTCTTCAGGGTTGTAATAACAAGCTCACCCTCTTCTCCATCGGGAACAGTTTTTAATGTATCAGGATCAATGATCTCAAATATAAAAAGGTCATTCCAGAAATGAATCCCGTTGTGGTATGAACAGTCAAGGCCCGTTCCAGGTCCGTACAGTTCTGTTAATCCATATATATCGTATATTTCCTTAACACCTGTAAGTTCTTTAATATAAGATCTCATGGTGTCGCTGCTGCGCTCTGCTCCAAGTATAATTTTTTTAAGATTTATTTTAGACTTCAGCCCCCTTGTATTGATCTCTTCTGCCATGAGAATGGCCATTGATGCAGTGGAACAGAACACTGTACTCTGCATGTCAACAAGCATTTCAACGTGCATATCAGTATTCACAGGTCCCATGGGAACAGCCATTGCCCCGAATCTTTCACATCCAAGCTGAAAACCTGCTCCTGCAGTCCACAGCCCATAGCCAACGGCAATGTGCACCCTGTCATTTTTTGTCATCCCGGAAAGTTCATAGCACCTTGCAAACATGTCAGCCCACACATCAATATCATTTTTTGTGTAGCACATTATTTTTCTTTTCCCGGTTGTACCGGAAGAGCCGTGAATTCTCACCACATCCTTGTCTTCAACGGATTTTAATGGAAGAGGATAATCTTTCATAAGGTCGTTTTTATCAAGAAAAGGAAGATGCTCAAGATCAGACAGATCTCTTACATCATCTGCTTTTATTCCCGCTTTCTTATATTTCTCCATATAAAGAGAAGAATTTTTCAAAGCATGGTTTAAAGTCCATTTCAGTCCCTTTAACTGAATATTCTCTATTTTTTCTTTTGTTAAATTTTCAGGTATAAACCTCATTCCCATCTCCTTGATTTTTTTTACGCTATAGTATCAGTATACAAATCATTCAGTATATTCAATGCCACCGACCCCTTTTCCTTTAAAATCCTGGAACCTCTGGTGATTTTACAGAGACTTATACCGAATTTTTCAGCTATTTTCCTCTGAGCCACACCTTTATGCAATTCCACAAGAAGCCTCCATCTCAGTGAAATGTCAACAAGTTCGGCAGGAGTCATAATCTCCTCAAAAAAAGTTTCAAGGTCATCTAAATTTTTTATGGATGCAATAACTTCTAAAAGTTCCCTGTCAAGCGGCATATTTTTTCCTGTTAACCTGTATAATTTATTATTCTGTCCTTTTGTAAGTATCATTGTCTTCGTTTCTGTAAAGAGAAACATACACTTATTTTAATATTTTGCAAGTTTTTTCCATATTTAAAAAAACGAATTTCACTATTGACCTAAATATTTCAAAATGGTATAAGCCCGGTTATTGTTTTGGAGGAGTGGCCGAGTGGTTGAAGGCGGCGGTCTTGAAAACCGTTGAGTGTCAAAGCTCCGTGGGTTCGAATCCTACCTCCTCCGCCAGACTTTTTAACAACCAATACGGAGAAATGGCCGAGTGGCTGAAGGCGCTCGCCTGCTAAGCGAGTATGGGCGTTATAGTCCATCGAGAGTTCGAATCTCTCTTTCTCCGCCAATCTTCTCCGCCAATCGCCCTTATGAAGCTTAAAAATAAAAAGATACTTGTCACAGGCGCAGACGGATTCATAGGCTCTCATCTTACGGAAAAACTTGTTAAAAGAGGTTATAGTGTAAAAGCATTTGTTTACTATAATTCTTTTAATAACTGGGGATGGCTGGATCATTCTTCAAAAGAAATAAAAAAAAGGCTGGAAATTTTCACAGGTGACATCCGGGACCCATTTGGTGTCAACAAAGCAGTTAAAGACTGCAACATCATATTCCACCTTGCTGCCCTGATTGCCATTCCCTATTCTTATCATTCCCCGGCAACATATGTTGATACAAACATCAATGGCACTTTAAATATCCTGCAGGCGGCAAGAGCCAACAATATTGAAAAAATTATTCACACATCAACGAGTGAAGTATACGGTACGGCAAAATTTGTACCAATAACAGAAGACCACCCTCTTCAGGGCCAGTCTCCATATTCTGCTTCGAAAATAGGGGCAGATCAGATGGCATGGTCTTTTTTTACATCATTTGATCTTCCCGTGGCGACGATACGCCCCTTTAATACATATGGTCCAAGGCAGTCTCTGCGTGCAGTGATCCCGACGTTAATAAGCCAGATCGCAAAGGGAAATAAAAGGGTAAAACTTGGAGCCCTCACGCCTACAAGGGATTTCAATTTTGTCGATGACATAACAGAGGCCTTTATTAAGGTGGCAGAATCTGACAATTCCGTTGGTGAAGTGATGAATGCAGGAAACAATTTTGAAATTTCAATTGGAAAAACTGCAGAACTTATTGCTGAATTGATGAATGCAGATATTGAAATTTTATCGGACAAACAAAGATTAAGGCCAGAGAAAAGTGAAGTAAACAGACTCTGGGCTGACAATAAAAAAATCAGAGAACTTACCGGGTGGAGTCCTGAATTTGCAGGCATTGATGGATTTAAAAAAGGACTGGATCTTTGTATTAAATGGTACACAAAACCGGAAAATTTACAATTATTCAAACCGGATGTCTATAATATCTGAATCCTGAATCCAAATCAGCCACGTGGTATTGTCATTTGATTGATTGTTGAAGCCATATAGCCTGCTCCGAATCCATTATCAATATTTACCACTGCAATATTGGGACAGCAGGAATTAAGCATGCCAAAAAGAGCTGTCATTCCGCCCAGATTAGTCCCATAGCCGATACTTGTTGGTACCGCTATCACAGGCGCTTTAACCATACCGGCAACAACACTTGGCAGTGCTCCTTCCATTCCTGCAACCACAATAAGCACTGAGGCCTGTTCAATTAATTTCCTGTGGGCAAAAAGCCTGTGTATTCCGGCAACTCCTACATCAAAAACAGAAGAGACCTTATTTCCCATTGTGCCAGCGGTAATAAAAGCTTCCCTTGCTACCGGGATATCCGAAGTTCCGGCAGATACAACAAGAATTTCTCCTTTTGCTGTAATTTCAGGTTCTTTCTGTTTTATGAGAAGAATCCTTGCATCCTCATGGTAGCTGGCCTTTTCAAATTCACGTTTTACCATCATGGCTTTTTCTTTTTCAATACGGGTCACCATGATTATATCTTCTTCATTTAACATTGAGTTAATAATACCGATAATCTGGGAACCGGTTTTACCCTGACCAAATATAACCTCGGGAAATCCTTTTCTGATGGAACGGTGATGATCGATATGTGCATAACTTATATCTTCAAAGGCAAGTTTATTAAGAAGGTTTTCCGCATCTTTGGGAGACAGACTGCCTTTTGCTATACTGTTAAGAATATCTGTAAGTCTTTTATTATTCATTGCTTTTAAATTTATTTCCTGCTGTCAGTACAATTATTGTCGCTTAAGCCATCCAAGCCCCTTTGGATTTTTATTAGTTTCATTTTTCTTTTCTTCAGAGGAATCCTTTACAATTTTGTCGTAACTATTATTATTTTTTTTATCTTCTTTGGGAACATCATCTGTTAAGACACCATCGTTATCATCTGCCGGAGTGGATAATGAAGGCGTGTATCCCCATTTATACCTGCCGAATTTTAAATAGCCCTGAACATTATTCAATCTTGCGTCACTATTTATTGAAACCGGAATAATATTCCCTTCCACCTGGGGCTGGATATATTCGGCAAGTTCCATACTCCCACCTCCTGAAAGAATTATGGAATCAATATCCCAGTCATCTTCCCACAGCCTGTTCAAATCCGCTGCAATGGCAGAAGCTGCGTGGGTATAAACTCTTTTTTTCAGATTGGAAATATTATATTCTTTCCCCCTTATTTTTATCATACCTGAATCAATAAATTTATACATCCTGTAAAGTTCAATATTTACGCCGCTTTCCTGCCTCAACTTATTGGCAATCACGGAAAAACACTTTGATATACCGGTATCCATTGTTGTGGAGCTTCTTTCCACATATTGAAGGTGGTCAAATATACTGAAATCAGTTGTCCTGAAACCTATATCAACAACGCCAAGTTTCTGCATGGCAAGGGACTTATCTCCAATCTGTCCATTATCGTCCATAATAAGGTTAAAAATACTGCCAATAGGCTGAGGAATCATATGGATTTTATTGATATGAATTTTTTTTCTAACATCTTTTCCATTCTGGTAATGAAAAACAATCTCATGGCGACCCTGTATAATATCTGTAAATTTTTTATAATCCCTTTTTAAAAATCCAACGGGAAGCCCTGAAACAACATTCATGGAAGTAGCATCGTCACAGCACACTCCTGCGGCAGTTACGGCAAGAATCTTAGCAAAATCCGTTATTAATTTATTCTGATCAAGGGTAAAATCACGTACGTTGGATTGAAGTTCTGCATAATTGCCTACAAAATACGATTTATTATCCAGAGTTACATGAAGATTTGAGATAGATGAACTTTCTCCTATTGAAGAATTAAACTGTATATCTGCGGGATCCCCAACAAGTGATTTAAAAATAACAGAATTTTTTCCATTAAAGGCTTTTGTGAATCCAAATCCAACATCAATTCCCACAATTTCCATGGTTATTCTCCCTATACTTGACAGTTCCCTTGTGTGAGATCCTTGTAAACGACCTCTATCGCCAGTTTTCTACGATTATAATGCGTGTTTGCCCGATTTTTAAATTCTTTTTTTAAAAAATGGAGAATAGCACTATAAAATAGTTATAGTCAAGATATAGACTTTCATATAAACGGCCATGAGGCCGATCTGGACTTGGCCCAGATTTACATTATAAGCCAAATATTTACAAGATTATGTCAAAAAATGAAATGAATGTAACCGGTTACATTCTATTTTTTATAAAATAATTTCACTATTGTAATTATCCAGCCGCAGATTTACACAGATAAACGCAGGTATGTTTAAAAGCCCTCAAATAATAATAAAAAATATCAGCGCTAATCAGTGGAGATCTGTGGCTGAATAATAATATATTACATTTACATTATAAGTCGAATATTTACTCACTATTTTAAAATCAGGGAATCATCTGAAAAACTACAGGTGGGATATATATAACCGCCATGAGGCCGATCTGGATCAGCCATGAGGCCGACCGCGGCCGGGGTTTGGCACAACACGCCGCCTCGCAACAAATAATGAAATAGAATGCTGTAAATTTGCATTCTATTTCTTATAAAAAACGACCATGAAGCAGAGCTGTATTTGCCCGGTTCCGCCTCATGGTCGTTATAAAAAAATAATCAATATATCATCATGGTGGCAGGATCAAGAAGGTATTTATCATCGGTTTTTTCGCCGTCTTTTAATACAACTGCCTCTATCATGTTTTCATTAGGATTCAGAAAAACCGCTTTGTCAAAACGTTTCTCAACGATTTCAAATTGTTTTGGATAACCATCTTCACTTAAAGGCTCGTCCCTGTGGGTCCGCATTGAAAACCATAAAGCAATAGAGAAATCATCGGATATGGCCTTGAGTTTATCAAGATTTTCAATAAGGCCTCCAGTCATTTCACTGCCAAAATGCAACCCGTCAATAACCATCATTGCAGGCATTCTCAAATCTTCTTTTTTGAAACTATGCAGATAGTCCCTTAATTTTTCCGGGGCAAAAGTTGATTCGTTGTAGCTTATTCCTGTTTTGCAAAGATCAATATCTTCCCACAGGCGGAGTGCTTTCTGGGGATCGACATAACCGATGCTGTCAACAAGGGTAAAATAAGCTTCCTTATATCTTATATTTATCTTATCCATTGGATCATCAAG
>CAZLBE010000118.1:0-6256 GCA_964557635.1 uncultured Desulfobacterales bacterium | reverse complement strand
GGAGAATCCTGGAACACTGGATTATAAAGCAACAGCGGATGGTAAACAAACAGGGGGCATGCGCAGTCTTGCAGGGAAAAAATTTGTGCTCACAGGTGCAATGGAAAATCTGACAAGATCCCAGGCAAAAGAGATGCTTGAAAATGCAGGTGCAAAAGTGACATCTGCCATCAGCTCAAAAACAGATTTTCTTGTTACAGGAAATTCACCTGGAAGTAAACTTAAAAAGGCAGAAGAATTAGGCGTAACGGTCATTGATGAGAAAGCGCTTGAAGCGATTCTGGTCAATCCAGATTGACCTTTTGGCCGTTTCGAGCCATTGCAGAAGCTGAACGCGTTCATGCCACCCGCAATTTGAATTTAATAAAAGACATCATTGTCAAGGACACGGATACCAATCTTGAAAATTCCTTTGAACAGGAGAGATCCATAAGTAAAAATGAATACCCGGATTTTCTTAAAAATGCCCTGTCTGCGGCGCTTTGAAAGAAAAATTTAAAACCGTCGAACCTTGATATTTCATGGTGTAAATTCCATTAAATAATTATTTTCAATCTGTTTTTATCTTGACAAAAAAAATGAGGATTAATATAGATTGCGGTTAAAAAGGAAGTTTCTGTGGAGCAGGTTTTTGTGAACCTTCCACAGTTTGTAATATATTTGCAGCTTTTTGGTGATTTTTGCGGGCTGTAAAAGGTAATAGTATCATCAACATTAATAATTGATGGGGTGTTCATGAACGAATTAGAAGAAAAAACTGAAGATGTTTCTATGGATGCTGTAGAAGATGGCCAGAAAGAGGAACAGAAATTAGAAGGGGATTCCGGTCTTGGTATGGGAGTCCTTTTCTTTTTCATTGCTTTTGCGGTCTGTTTCCTTTCGTGCTGGCTGCTTTTTCCAAAGGTGCTTTATTCGGAAAAAAGTCAGCCTTTTAATTTTAACCATCGCCTCCATGTCGAGGAGACAGGAGATTGTGAATCCTGCCATTCGTTCCGTGATGATGGCAGTTTCGCAGGTATTCCAAAAACAAGTAAGTGTTTGGAATGCCATGATGAACTGCAGGGTGACACAAAGGATGAAAAAATTTTTGTAAACCAGTATGCTTCAAAGGACAAGGAAGTACCATGGTTTATTTATTCAAAGCAGCCTGATTGTGTATTCTTCTCCCATGCAGCCCACATAAAGGCCGCTGGAATGGATTGCAAAACCTGCCACGGAAATATCGGGGATTCCACAAAGTGCAAGCCCTATGAAGAGAACAGAATTACCGGCTACAGCCGTGATATCTGGGGTAAAAATATCTGGGGAATTAAAAAGCATTCCTGGGATCGCATGAAAATGGATGACTGTGCTCAATGTCATGAAAAAGAAACAGGAGAGAAAGGCTCATGTTTTCAATGTCACAAATAGTTACTCAACGAAAAACAGTGATTTTACGAAAAAAATTACCGATTTTCATGAGAATTTACGATCTGTTTTTTATATGAAATAAAATGTAAGCCATTACTTTTATTGGCTTCGCGCCTTCGGCCCATAATTTGTCAGAATCTTTGATTCTTTGAGGCAAATCTGGACCTGAATCCGGATCGGCCTCATGGCCGTTATAAAAAAGACATTGAACAAAACAAACGCTCTTGTGTTATAGACTTTGATAGCTCAAGTTACAGACTCTGTTAACATTTATAAGAAATAAAACGTAACACATTACTTTTATTTCATTTTTTGTTGTGAGGCAAATTTGGGCCAATCCAGATCGGCCTCATGGCCGTTATAGAATGCTTTAAACTTTATTGAGGTAAACAACCTATGAAAGTAGATAGAAGAAGCTTTTTAGGACTTGGACTTGGCGCGGTGGCAGGCGTTACGGTCTCTCCAATGCCATGGAAACTCATAGATGATGTTTCCATCTGGACCCAGAACTGGCCGTGGACTCCTGTTCCGCCGGATGGCGCAGTAACTTATGATAATACTGTGTGTACCCTTTGTCCCGGACATTGCGGGATCAGTGTAAGAAAAATAAACGGTCGTCCCGTTAAAATAGAAGGGAGAAAAGGGTATCCGATAAATGATGGAGGCGTGTGTCTCCACGGACTTTCTTCTCTTCAATACCTTTATGATCCTGCAAGGGTGAAGCAGCCTTTGATAAAAAAAGGCAAAGTGTGGGAAAAAATTTCCTGGAAAGATGCAATAACCCTTGTTACAGGAAAGCTTGCAAAGTTAAGGGAAAAGGGAAGTTCTGACAGGCTTGCCTGTATTACCGACACTGACAAGGGTACTATTTCAGGGCTTTTTGAACGTTTTTTAAAGGCCTTTGGATCAAATAATTTTTATACAATGGATTCAATGGATAAAACCTGGGATGCTGCCGTAAAAAAAATGCATAATACCGAAGCATCTGCTGGTTTTGATCTTAAAAATTCAGATTTTATTTTAAGTTTTGGATGCGGGTTCATTGAAGGATGGGGATCTCCGGTCCATAATTTTAAAATAAACAGCGCAAGAAAAGAAAATAAGGCAAAATTTGTTCAGATAGAACCGCGCCTTTCACACACAGCTGCAAAAGCTGATATGTGGATTCCTGTAAAACCCGGGACGGATGCAGATCTTGCCCTTGGTATATGCTGTGAGATTATTTCAAAGAATCTTTATGATACTTCATATTTATCAGGTTTTACAGAGGGGTTTGATGAATTTTCCAATATGGTGAAGAAAGATTATACCCCTGAGATGGTTTCAAATACAACCGGTGTTTCCGTTGCAAAAATAAAAGAGCTTGCAAAACAATTTGCAAAGGCAAAAACACCAGTTGCAATTGCAGGAAAGGGCAGGGGGTATAAAGCCGGGAGCCTGAAAGAATTTACTGCAGTGCATGCACTTAACTGTCTTGCAGGAAATATTAATAAAAAAGGCGGAGTTTTGACAATGCCTTTTATGGAATATGGTAACTGGCCTGCAGTTAATATGGATTCCGTTGCTTCGGCAGGAGTTTCAAAACCTGCCATCGGCACTGCAGGTTCCGTTGCTGCTCTGTTTGAAAAGATTAACTCATCAAAAGCATCACCCGTTGATCTTTTGTTTGTGTATCAATCCAATCCATGCTTTACCCTGCATGATGTAAAAACAGTTGAAAAAGCTGTTGAGAAAATTCCTTTTATTGTGAGTTTTTCTTCTGTGATGGATGAAACATCTGAAAAGGCTGATATAATTCTTCCAAGTCATATGTTCCTTGAAAGATATGAAGATGTTCCCGGAGCTTTTGGCTTGGTTGAAGAAGTTACAGGACTTTGTGTTCCCGTTGCAGGACCTGTATTTGATACAAAAAATCCCGGTGATTCCATTTTAATGATTGCAAAGGCCCTTAAAGGGTCTATTGCTTCAAGTTTTCCATGGGAAAATTATAAAGAGTGCCTTGAGAAAATTACCGGTGATATCTGGGATAAGCTCTCTGAAGATGGTTATGTTAAAAAGGATGTTAATCTTCCATTTATCAGACCGGATACCGATTTTTCATTTTCTGCACAAAATACGGAATCTGTTAAGGCAGAGGGCAGTGAAGGTTCATTCCCTCTGATTCTTGTCCCCGTTAATAATATGAGGCTTTTCAGCGGTGCTTTTGCATCCTCTCCCTTTGCAGTGAAGACTGTATCGGATACGATAATTAAAAAACGTGATATCCTGGTGGAGTTAAATCCTGTTACGGCAAAGAAAATCGGACTTTCCCACGGTGATTATGCAATGATCGCAACTCCAAAGGGAACTGCAAAGGTTAAGGTACATATTTTTGAAGGCATCATGCCGGGAGTCATAGGCATGGATGAAGGACTTGGCCACAAAGCTGATAACATTTTCATCAAGGATAAGGGTGTAAATGTAAATGAGCTTGTCGGACCGGTAATTGATGCCGGTTCAGGCCTGGATGCTGCCTGGGGAATCAGGGCAAAGCTTTCAAAGGTATAATAACGGCCATATAAAAAAATAATGAGGATAATTTTTGAGAAGAGGTTCTGATGACAAAAGAACAGAATAACGGGAAAAAGCATGTTTTCGGGATGGTTATCGATCTGGACAAATGTACCGGATGCGGTTCCTGCATGGTTGCATGCATGTCTGAAAATAATGTTCCCTTTAGAGAAGATGAAAGCGATAAAAAAAGGAGTATCACATGGATGAGGGTTTACAAGCTGACAAACGGCAAATCCTTTCCGGATACTGAAATATGTTATCTGCCAAGGCCCTGCATGCACTGCGGCGGCCCCGGCGACCACGGCCATTCTCCCTGTGTTTCCGTATGCCCTGCAAATGCAACGCGTTACGACCATGATACAGGGATTGTGAGCCAGATCTATACCCGCTGTTTCGGGTGCAGGTACTGCATGGCAGCCTGCCCCTACCATGCAAGGTATTTTAACTGGTGGGATCCGAAATGGCCCGGAGAGATGGAAAAATATTTAAGTCCCGATGTTTCTCCCCGCATGAGGGGTGTTGTTGAAAAATGCTCATTCTGCTATCACAGATACCAGGCTGCAAGGGACAAGGCTCTTTACGAGGAAAGGGATGAAATTGAAGAAAATGAATATCAGACAGCATGCACCGAGGCCTGCCCTGCAGGTGCCATCACGTTTGGGGATTTAAATAACCCCGATCACATGGTTCACAAAATGGTGCAGCCTGATCCTCATCATTCAAGAAAACCCTTGAACCCTCTGGCTTTCAGACTGCTTGAGCGGCTTGAAACAAACCCCAAGGTTTATTATATCTCCGAGCGTGAATGGGTGAGAAAAGCCGGTGATAATTATATCGAGGGCGAATGGGAGAAATTAAATAAAAATCATGGTAAAAGTCATGAATAATGATATTTTATATGAAATAAAACGTAACCCATTACTTTTATTTCATAATTTGTTGTTAGGCAATCTGGGCCAAATCCAGATCGGCCTCATGGCCGTTATAAAAATCGGCCTTATGGCCGTTATAGTCATTCAAACCATAAATAAGGAGTGAATTATTATGGATTCTGAATTAATACCCAAAGGTGCAAAGCGATGCTCGTTTCCCTTTTTTGCAACGGGGCTTGCCATTGCCGGTATTGTACTGCTCTGGGGCGTTTATGCCATGCTTTTGTGCTGGTTTAAGGGCCTTAACCAGACAAATATGAACGATAAGTACGGGTTTGCCCTGTGGATATGGGCTGATCTTGCTTTTATCGCCCTTGGAGGCGGAGCTTTTTTTACAGGTCTTTTAAGATATATTTTTGGCATTGATGAACTTAAAAATATACTAAATTTTGCTGTGGTTATAGGCTTTATCTGCTACAGCTCGGCTCTTCTTATTCTTGGAATAGATGTAGGGCAGCCTTTAAGGAGCTGGTTTATTTTCTGGCATGCCAATGTTCATTCAATGTTGACCGAGGTGGCGTTTTGTCTGTCCCTTTATTTTTCCGTGTTAACCATTGAGTTTATTCCGTTGATCCTTGAGAATCGTAAAATTGATAAAGTTCCCTTTTTTCATCATCTCGGACATAATATGCACGGTGTAATGGCTGTTTTTGCAGCCACTGGTGCCTTTCTTTCCTTTTTCCACCAGGGTTCCCTTGGAGGAGTGTCAGGTGTGCTTTACGGCCGTCCTTTTTCATTCAGGAGCGGTCTTCTTATCTGGCCCTGGACATTTTTTCTCTTTACATGGTCTGCAGCTGCATATGGACCCTGCTTTACTTTATTGATAACAAAGATAACCGAAGGAATAACCGGAAAAAAACTTGTAAAGGACAATGTTGTTCACCTGCTTGCAAAAATTTCAGGCTGGATGATAACAAGTTATATAATTGCAAAAATTATAGATACTATTTACTGGGCAAGTGTAACAGCTCCTTCCGAGGGCTTTCACATGATGCAGTTTTATTCCAATAATGGATTTTACGGAATCTGGATTCTCTTTGCAGAGATCGTTCTTGGCGGTATTGTTCCTGCTGCCATTCTCATCAAAAAAGACTGGAGAGAAACCCCGAGCCTTCTTCTGCTTGCCATTATACTTGCAGTTATGGGCGTATGCCTTAACAGATGGGTTATGGTTCTCCAGACAATGGCTGTTCCTGTGATGACTTTTGATACATGGGCTCTTTATTTTCCATCCTGGCAGGAGATTGCAACAACAATTCTTCCCGTGGCATATGGTTTTATACTTATTGCCATAGCGTACCGTTACCTTCCGGTATTTCCCCAGGAGCAGGAGTTGTATCCGGAATAAATAACGGTCATGA
>CAZLBE010000117.1:3177-6263 GCA_964557635.1 uncultured Desulfobacterales bacterium | reverse complement strand
GCTTTGCCGCTTTAAATCATGGAAAAATCCGCTATGTTTCTAAACAGGCCGGCAATAAATGCAAGCAATGAAATCCTGTTGAATCGCAAGGCATCATCATCTGTCATAACCATTACATCATCAAAAAACTTATCAATTGCAGGACGCAGACCTGCTATTTTTTTCAGAGCTCTGTCATAATCACCTTGAGTTATATAATCTTTAACAATTGAACTTACATCTTTGCACTGATTAAAAAGTTCCTTTTCAGAATCGGATTCAAAAAGAGCTTCATTTATTTCTTTTTCTGCAGCCCTGCCTGTTTTTTGAAAATCCCTGGAATCCCCTGTTTTTTTCAAAATATTAACAACCCGCTTAAATGCAATGGACAGTGGCTCAAAATCAGGGGCATGCCTTAAAGCATCAAGGGCTTCAACCCTTAAAAGTGCATCGGGAATATCATCAAATGAAACAGAAACAGCAGAGTTTACAGATTCCCTTGCAAAGCCATGGTCAGCAACCAGCATATTTACCATTCTTCTCTTTAAAAATTCCATTATTTTTGCAAGAATTAAAGAGCGTTTCTCAGAATCTGCCTCATATGGAACAAGACCTTTGTCCATAATTTCCTTAATGGAAAATTTAAAATTACCCTTGAGCATGATCTGGATGATCCCAAGGGCCTGGCGGCGCAGCGCATATGGATCAGAGGCTCCTGTTGGTATGAGATCGGCAAAAAAACATCCGCAGATTGTATCTGTTTTATCAGCAATGGCAAGAAGTTTTCCGGTTTGTGTTTCAGGAAGGGCTCCGCCTGAATACACAGGCATATAGTGTTCCTCAATTGCCTTTGCAACTTCAATATCCTCTCCCATATTTAAGGCATATGTCCTGCCGATAACACCCTGAAGTTTTGTAAATTCTATAACCATCTGGCTGACAAGATCCGACTTGCAAATTTCAGCTGACCTTTTGAGATTTTTTTTAAAATTTTCATTCCCGGTATCGGCAATGTCGGCAAGGTAATCACAAAGATCGATGAGACGCTGTCTTTTTTCGTACATGGAACCTAATTCTGCCTGAAATGTAACTGATTTTAATTTTTCAGAAAAATCATCAAGGGTTGACTCATTATCAACTTTGTAAAAAAATTGTGAATCTGACAGGCGGGCCCTGATAACTTTTCCATGACCATTTGCCACAAGGTCCATGTCCTTTGCCTTTGTGTTATTTACAGCTATGAAATAAGATGTAAGCTTTCCATTTTTATCGGTTAAGGCAAAATACTTCTGGTGCTCTCTCATGGCTGTAATTAAAACTTCATCGGGAAGCTCAAGGAATTCATCATCAAATTTTCCCACCACGGGGTATGGATATTCAACAAGATTTGTGACAATATCCACAAGTTTGTCATCCTTTAAGATTACGCTGTTAACGCTTGATGCGGCTTTCTCAATTTCTGTTTTAAGAAGCTGTTTCCTCTCGTTTATATCCGCTATAACCCCTGCAGATCTTAAGGTTGGAAGGTATTGTGCAGCATTTTCAACCTTGTATTTTTCAAAAAACATGAATTCATGACCAAAAACATATGGAGAGGATGTAATATTACCCACCTTGAACTCAATGGGGGTATCACCAAGTATGGCTGTAACGGATATGATGGGGCGTGCAAAACTTATTGAAAAATACCCCCATCTCATACTCTTTGGGAAGGGAATTGCAAGGATAATGTCAGCAAGAGAATCTCTCAGGATTAACGCTGCAGACTGGCATTTTTCCTCCCTGACGGCGGACAGATACCTTCCTTTTTCAGTTTCTTCCACACTTATCTCATCCAAACTAACCCCTGCTTTTTGTGCAAATTTTTCAGCGGCAATGGTGGGTTTTCCATTTTCATCAAATCCAATTCTTTCAGGCGGCCCTGTTATGGTTGTCTTTTCAGGTCTCTGGGATGCGGCCACATCTTTTACAATCAGGGCAAGACGTCTTGGCGTACCAAAATATGAGGCTTGGCCATGATCCACACGAGCAGCATCAAGAAAGATCAAAAGTTTTTCCCTGAAAGCTTCCAAAGCAGGGATAATATATCCGGCAGGAATTTCTTCTGCGCCTATTTCAATTAACAAATCATTCATTTTTACACCTAATTTATGTTTTTAAGAAGTGGGAAACCCATCTCTTCCCTCTGGGCAACATATGCCTTTGCACATGCCCTTGCGATTCTCCTCACTCTTCCGATATATCCGGTACGCTCAGTGACACTTATTGCACCCCTTGCATCAAGGAGATTAAAGGTATGGGAACATTTCAGACCGAATTCATATGCAGGCACAACAAGTCCCATTTTAACAACTTTCATTGCTTCTGCCTCATATTTATTAAAAAAATCAAAAAGCATCTCTATATCTGCAACTTCATAGTTGAATGTGGACTGCTCCACCTCCTGCTGATGATAAATTTCGCCGTAATTTACAGAATCGTTCCACTTGAGATCATAAACATTGTCCACGCCCTGAAGGTACATGCAAATTCGTTCCAGTCCATATGTCAATTCCACGGAAACAGGCTTTAAATCTAAACTTCCTGCCATCTGAAAATAGGTAAACTGGGAAATTTCCATACCATCCAGCCACACTTCCCAGCCAAGGCCTGATGCCCCAAGGGTAGGCGATTCCCAGTCATCCTCCACAAATCTTATATCGTGCTCAAGGGGATCAACACCAAGTGCTTTCATACTGTCAAGATACTGCTGCTGCACATCGGGGGGTGAAGGCTTCAGAATGACCTGATATTGAAAATAATGCTGCAGGCGGTTTGGATTTTCACCGTATCTTCCATCTGTGGGACGGCGGGAAGGCTGAACATAAGCGGTTTTCCACGGTTCAGGCCCCAATACCCTTAAAAGCGTTGCAGGATGAAATGTCCCTGCACCGACTTCCATGTCATAGGATTGGGTCAGCAGACAGCCCCTGTCTGACCAGAAATTCTGCAATTTTAAAATAACGTCTTGAAAATTCATTGTTTAATCTCTCTTTTAACCTCCCGGCTCATAATTTTTTTATTCAGCTCCGCCCCATGACGGTTTATTCAATAGCGGTTTATTCAAT
>CAZLBE010000117.1:0-3077 GCA_964557635.1 uncultured Desulfobacterales bacterium | reverse complement strand
CGGTTTATTCAATAGCGGTTTATTCAATGACGGTTTATTCAAACAAAATCCCGTCAGGGTCTATTTTTGTATCAAGCAGAATCGCCTGATCTTTTCCTGCAATTAATTTTTCCCATTCTCCCTTAAGGCTGTCAATTTTTTCCGATTCTCCAACTGCCCAGAGGCATCCTCCACCGCCTGCACCGGTGAACCTTGCCCCGCATCCGGATTTTTCCGCTGCTCTAAAGAGTTTCATTCCCGTTTCATCAAGAACATCAGGGGTCATATCAAGCCTTAATTTTGTTTCCCTGTTCATTAAAGCCCCGGCAGAATCGTATTGTCCTTTTTTGATGCACAATGAAAACGCTTTTACTATTCTGCATATTTCTTCCCATTTATCCCGGTTTTTCCCGGCAATAAACATATTAACCCATTTTTTATTAATCTCCTTTGAAGCATGGGGTATCCCGCAATAGGCAACAAGAATATTATTGTTAAATTCTTTCATGGACTGAACGTTCTGAGCCGGAAATATTTCTTCCCGGATAAATGCAGGACCATTTTCCCCTAAAATCCAGTGCCAGGAATTAACTCCGCCGTATGCTGCGGCAAGTTGATCCTGAAATCCGCATGGCACACCTGCAACCCCTGCTTCAATATAGTGGGCAATGACGGGGGCATTTTCAAATTTTACAGGTTCATCACGATCTGCTCCAAAGTCATAGCCATTCTTTCCAGTATGAAGTTTCTGATTAATAAACTGCTTCTGCCCATTATGCTTTTGCTTATACTCGACAGACTGCTGCATTTTCAAAAAGGCTGACACAATGGCAACGGCAGCTGCAGATGACCCGCCAAGGGCACTTCTCGGAGGTGAAGTTGAATCTATTTCAATGCATACACCGTCCGCATTGAAAAAAGCTGCTACGGCAAACATTAACCCCAGAGGATGATCAAATCCGGCATGTCCCGCCTTAAATTCAGCGCTTTTAAATCCTTTTGAAGCAATTTTTACATATCCTTTTTTCCAGGCAGATAATCTAACATATGTTCTCATATCAAGGGCAATGTTAAAAGTTGATGGATCAAGATGGTTCAAAGGTAGAAAAAAAGTACTGATATCAAGGGTTCCACCAAGATCAATTCTGCAGGGAACAGACACCCTGATTTCCTTATTACCATTCATTACGAATATCCCGCTGCCATTCTGACCTGCCCCTTATCCTCCTTAAAAACGCAAGGCTTTTAAGATTTTTCCCAATATGACACGGTACAAATGATTCCAGCAGTTTCTCACCTTCATTTATGGAACAGGGAGCAAGTCTTATCCTTTCAATTCTTCTTATATCACTGTTCTTCATCCATAAAAGCTGTTTTAAAGTACCCTTTGAAACTGTAATGCCATGTCTTACTGAATTTTTGCCGCATTTGTCACAGATAAATTTTCCCTCTGCAAAATCAAAAACAATCCTCTGCTGATTAATTTCATCCAGCGGAGTTGAACATTTACCGCACATTGAAAAATTTGGATCAAACCCGGACATGGTCATGAATCTGATCTGAAATAAAAGGCTTAACACCTCTTTTTCCATTGAACCGGAATTCAGGGCGGCCAGCACATAAAGGAGAAGTTCATAAAGCGGCTGCTGCGCCCTGCCCTCTTCCATCCATGAATTAACAATCTCAACCCAGTAAAAGGCATAACCGGTCATTGCCGCATCTGTTCTTATCTTTGCAAATGAATCATCAAGGTCAACGCTGCACAGCACTGGCAGAGCATTTTGCCTCTTTGGTATTGTACAGCAGATATTCATCACAGAAAAAGGGTCCAGTGCGCCTGCAAAACGTTTGACACTTTTTTTTGCATTTTTGGCAATAACAGAGATCCTGCCCCTGGAACGTGTGAAAAAAGTTATGATCAAGTCATAATCACCATATTCCATTCTCTTAAGTAGAATCGCATCACTTGAAAAGCGGGATATATTCATATTAAATAAACAACATAACAATAATTTGTACTAAAAGAACTTCCAAAAATAATCTACGCATCCTGTGCCTGGCTTCCAAAGCATAACCTGCCTGGCTTTCAAAGCATAACCTTAATATGGGATCTTTCCTTTAAGGATTCCAGCCATGATTTAAATTTCTTCTCAGCTTTTTCTTTATACAGTTTCTTTGATATCATTGTTGAAATTTCATCAAGGGTTTTTCCGTTTTCCGTTTTAACATCCTCAAGATAAAAAATTTGATATCCCTGATCCGTCAACATAACATCTGTATATTTACCAGGCTTAAGTTCTGATACCGCATCCCTTATCTTACCGGAAAGTGCCCCTATTTCAAAGGTCCCTAAATCACCTCCATCAGCTGCATTGGGTACCTCAGAATATTTTTTTGCAAGATCGTTGAAATTTTTCCCCTGATCAAGCATTTTTTTTATTTTCTCAGCCTTTTTATACTTTTCCGCCTTAACCTCATCAGCAGCATTACCATCTACTGGAATACATATATTACATATATGATATTTATTAACTCCTGAAAATTCCTGCTTATGTTCATTATAGTATTGCTTAATATCCTGATCAGTCACTATGATCTTGGATTTAATCTCATAATTGATTAATTTGGGTCTTAAAATTTCCTGGCGCATTCTTTCCCGGTATTTTTTCAAAGTAAAACCGTTCTGCGTAAGGGCTTTTTCAAGATCCTCCTGTGTCATTGACTGTGACTGTTTTAATCTTTCAATGGCATTATCAACTTCCTGATCTGTAACAGTGATATGAAGCCTTTTTATCTCCTGATCAGTTAACATTTTGTCAATCATGCGGTCAAGCATATCCTTTTTAATCTTGTATAAAATTTCTTTTCTTTTTTCCGAAGAATAGCCTGCTGAATTTATTTTATCAACATAGGGAGATACAGCCTTGTTAAGTTCTGTCAATGTGATGATATCATCATTAACAACTGCCACAATCCTGTCAACAACACTTGCATTTGAAACAGTTGATAATAAAAATAGCACAAAAAACACACTTAAAGATTCCCAAAAATATTTTTTAATATTCATCATATACTATTCCTTTAATTGCAAAAAAGAA
>CAZLBE010000116.1:0-6272 GCA_964557635.1 uncultured Desulfobacterales bacterium | reverse complement strand
TAAACTTGCAAAGCAATTAAAATTTAAGAATAAAAAATTTCTTGATGAAATCCAATTAAAGCAGGATGAAAAAGGATCTCTTGAAAACGCACTTGAGAAAATAAAGGAAGAACAAAATAAGAACAAAAAATTTCAAGGACTTAATTCTGTTCTTTTAAAAAATATTCTATTAAAACCTGACTCACTTTTAAAAGCATTTCATATCATAAAAAACCAGATGGATTCATTTTTCAAAAAAATATCAGCAAACAACGGCATACAATTTTCATTTAAACCCGGCAGACAACAGCCAACTAAATATAATATCGAAGAAAAACAATATAAAATTATTGATCTTATTATTGAATGTGCCGCTAAAAAAGCTGAGCCCTTAATCCGTAAAACAGGATTGGACAATGATCTTAAGGATACAAAAAAAATAAATATTGATGAATATACAGATATTCCTGATACAGCAAAGCTTGCATGCCAGGAAGGGTATATTACAGAACAAGAACTTGAAAGAGTTAAAACAGAACATACAAGGTTGGAGACAGAAAGTCCTCCGGGCCTTTCCATTGAACAATGTCTTATTGATTTAAACCTTATAGATAGGATAAAACTCAGCCGGTTAATGGTTAAAAAAAGGCTTATTGAAATAAGGCTTAAAGATCGTGAATTTGCAGAGGACCTGATAAAAAGAAAAGCTGTTTCTGTTCAAACAATTGACCAGGCATTCATAAAACAATTAAATTATTTTGAAAATGACAGTAACTGCCTGACACTTGGCGATATTCTTGTGCAGGAGAATGCAATCACTTCTCAACTAAGGGATGAACTTTTCAAGGCACATCACCGAATTAATGAAACTGCTGAAAATTCGGGGGTATCCTCTTTGTTATCCTCTTCAAAGAAAGATGCCTTTATTGATCTTGAGATCTCACCGGATAAAACAAAAGCTTATATAAGGCTCCCCAGAAGTCTCCATGGAAATTCAGACATCAAACCTGTTAAAGATCTCCTTCAAAAACACGGAATAAGATTCGGAGTTGTAGAGGATAAACTTATATTAGGCTTTATGAGGTACGCATCTGATCCTGAAAAAAAATTTACAATCGCAATCGGCAGATACCCTGAATCTGGAAGAAATGCACAAATCAAGTATTATTTTGACACAAAATATCAGAAACCAGGCATTGTTACAGAGGATGGAACAATTGATTTCAAAGATCGGGGGGACATTCCCTTTGTAAAAAAAGGCGCCCTTCTCGCTGAAAAAATACCACTTAAAAAAGGGAAACCTGGTCTTGACATATTTGGTGAGCCAATCCCGGTAGATGATGTGAAAGATTGTGTTTTAAAAAGCGGGCAAGGCACAGAACTTGATGGAACCGGCCTGAAAATATATGCAGCCATAAAAGGCCAGCCAGCCATGAATACAGCAGGCGTAGTTTCTGTACTCAAGGAATTGAACATAAAAAACAATGTGGATTTTGAGACCGGCCATATCAATTTTAGCGGGAATGTCTTTGTCAATGGTGTCATAAAAGAAGGGTTTCATGTTAGCTGCGTGGATCTTACAGCAGGTGAAATTAACGGAGGGATCATCACTTTATCCGGGAATCTTAATGTCTCTACAGGTATTATAAATGCGCAGGTAACAACCAGCGGCAATGTAAAGGCAAAATTTGTCAACAATTCCAACATTAACGCTTTTGGAGATATTACAATTATAAAGGAAATAATGGAATCGGATATTGCGGTAAGCGGAGAATGCATAAACAATAACGGCAGGGTTACATCATCTGTCATAGCTGCTAAAAAAGGCTTTACTCTTGGGCGGGTTGGAACATTAAAGGCATCACCATCCACGATTAAAGCCGGCGTTGATGACCATATGGTAAGGCTTGAAAATATATTTAATCAAAAAATTGCAAAGCAGCAGGCAGCCCTTGAAATCCTTGAGCAGAAAAAGGAACTGCTTGAAAATAAAAATTTTGAAATGCACAAAAAAGTTGCTGACTTTTCCTTTATTCAGGAAACAACAATGAAAAAAATAGCTTCTCTTAAACAGGAATTATTATCCCTTAAAGGCAAAAAAACAGAAATGATAAAAATTGTAAGGGAAATCAAAGAGATGGAAAGTAAAATTAAAGAATCCAATGGTATTATAAAAAATACTTTCAGTGATCAGGATAAAATTACAAAGGACATCTCAAACAATGAAAAAAAAATAACCTCCGGCGCAGGCGAACTTGAGATGACAAAACTTGAAAAAAAAGCCATGGAAGAAATTGCTGAATTTGATGAACCGGTTCCTGTTGTCAGAATATACAGGAACATCCTGGCAGGGAACAAAATTGTGGGTCCTAAATCATCCATGGTGATAAAACACAAGCTTGGCGCCTGCAAAATAATGGAAATAGAGTCAAGTGATCCGGATGATCGTGAAGGCAGGCAGATGGTGATACAAAATCTTTAAAAATTTAAACAACCTGATTTAACCATGAATTCTTCTGATATTAAAAATAGAAAATCACAGCAGTTTGTTTCCTTTAGCATGGATAATTACCTGATGGGTATCGATATCCTGAAAATACGGGAAATCATTCAGTTAACCGAAATAACAACGGTTCAGAATTCTCCTGATTTTATATGGGGGTTGATGAATTTAAGAGGGAAGACCATTACCGTTGTGGATCTTGGCGTAGTATTTGGACTGTCTTATAGAAAAATCACACCCGATTCCCATAATATTATCATGAAACACCTTGATTTAAGTATTGTCGTGGATAACATTGGTGACATTTTTGATATACCCGGATACGGAATCGAGCCATCTCCTGCAAACATAGATAAAACAATGGGACAATATCTGCAGGGTGTTGCAAGACTCGACAATGACGTTATGGCCATACTGTGTCCTGAAAAAATCATAAAAAAAATATCCATGTTAAAAGGACAAACCGAGGTATAAAATGGCAGGTTCCGAAACCCCACCACTGATTGATAAAGAACTAAGGGATCAATTTATCATTGAGATCAAAGAGGATCTCGAAAGCCTGGAATCAGATCTTCTCACAATGGAAAAAAACACCTCTGATACAGACCCAGAGATTATAAACAGTGCATTTCGGGCTATTCACAGCATAAAGGGCGGGGCCGGCTTCTGTGAACTGGATGACTTGGGGATTCTAAGTCATTCCATTGAAAATGTTCTAATGGGAATAAGGGAGAAAAAAATTCATCTGTCCCCTGATATTATGGATGCCCTTTTTGCAGGTTTAGATAAAATAAAAAGCCTGATTGAGACTATTGATTCAAACGCAACAATTGACTATGAAAATGAAAAACAGAGTTTTGAAGCATTAATTTCACAAAATTCAACTCCGCGTACCGAATCTAAAATTCTCAATGACAAAGATGCAAGGCGGCGGGCAGGCAGACGTACTAATGTACTTCAAGTGCCCGCCAACGCTGCAGGTGCAGTGCCCTGTGAACGCTTACCAAATGTTTTTATAACATTGAACAATAAAAACATTAATATTGAACAGACAAAATTAAAAAAAGCATTTGATGAAGGAAAATTTGTATACCAGGTTTTAATTGACGGTGAACAAGACCTTCTAACAAAGCATAAGAACACATCAGACATGATAAAAGATATCAGGGACTCATCTGATATTCTGTTTAGTGATCTTAAGCCGGATTTGAGTAAAACGGATCTGAAAGGAAAAACATTTAACCTTGTTCTTGCCACTATACTGGATACAGGGTTTCTTGCTGAAGTACTTGAAATTAATTCGGAACAGATTGTTACATTGGATTATGATCAATTTATTTTGACTCCAGGCTCTGTACAGGATGATACATTAAAAATAAATGATCCGAAAAAGATAATAAATACAGAGAATACGCATGAAGCGCAAACACTTCAAACGGAAAAAGCGCCAAAGGACAAAGAGCCAAAGGACAAAGAAAAAATAACGGAATCTCATATAACAAAAGTAACAGATGAAAATATCAGAATCAATACCCGGCTTGTAGAAAAATTGATGAATCTTGCAGGGGAGCTTGTGTTGACAAGAAATCAGCTCCATCCCATCCTGGAACACTATCTAAAAGAAAAAAAATCAGACACAATGATTATGCAGAACCTTGACAGGGTTACATCTGAAATTCAGGAATATATCATGCAGATGAGAATGCAGCCCGTGGGTAAACTGTTTCAAAGATTCAGGAGAATTGTGAGGGATACGGCAAAAAAACTTTCAAAAAGCGTTAATTATACCATGGAGGGAGGCGAAGTTGAATTGGACAGAACAATTCTTGAAGGGCTTGCCAATCCTTTGATTCATCTGCTGCGAAACAGCCTTGACCATGGCATTGAATTACCTGATAAAAGGCTGAAATATGGAAAACCTGAAACGGGAACAATTCAAATAAAGGCTGTCCACCAGGGGGGACATGTTTATATTAATTTGAAAGATGACGGCAAAGGCATGGATCCGGAAAAAATTGCGTCATCTGCAGTAGAAAAAGGCATTATTACAGAACAGGAATTTAATGCCATGACTGACAGTGAAAAAATTAATCTTATTTTTAAGCCGGGATTTTCAACCTCGGATACAATCACAGATCTGTCAGGCAGAGGGGTTGGCATGGATGTTGTTAAAACCAATATCAACCGGCTCAGGGGAAATATTACTATTAATTCAATACCTGGAAAAGGTACGGACATTCAGATAATGATCCCCTTAACCTTGGCCATTGTGTCTGTTCTCATTGTGGGAACCGGAAATTATAGATTCGCAATTCCCCAGCTAAACATAAGTGAAATCGTTTTTATAAATCCGGGAGAGATGAACAATTATGTGTCAAGACTTGGCAATTCAGAAGTAATAAGAATAAGGGAAGAACTTCTTCCCATTGTAAGGCTTAGAACGCTTCTCAATATAGAGTCATTTTACAAACATCCTGAGAATAAAAAAACTGACATGGAACGAAGAAATGCAATAGCCGACAGAAGGAACGTAACCGATAATCTTAAGCATCCAAAGCGCCGTGTTCATAAAGAAGACAGGCGTAAAAACAAATGGGACAGCAATTATATCGTTATTTTAAAAATGGGCATGAACAAATTCGGACTCTGCGTTGAAACTCTTTTTAACAACGAGGAAATTGTTGTCAACCCACTTTCAGATTATATCAGAGACTGTGGATGGTTCAGCGGTTCCACAATCCTCGGCGATGGCAGAATTATTATGATTCTTGATGTATCAGGGATGGCAGATAAAGCTGGTCTTCAATTTGATACTGTAAATGATGAAAACAGGAAAATTGCTGCAGAGAAACAGGCGCATGACAAAAATCTTCAGAAACCTAAAAATATAATCCTGTTTTCCGGAATGGGAAATAACTATTTTGCCCTTCCCCTTGATAAACTGTCAAGGCTTGAAACAATCTCAACAAGCGACATATTTAAAACAGGTGATTACAGATTCATGAAATACAAAGGATGCGTGCTGCCACTTTTTGAGCTTGAAGAACTTTTCCTTCATGATTCTATGGAATCAACGGAATTTAAAAATACGGAAACCGACGGAGAAGAAAAATATATACTTATTCCGAAGGGACTGTCTTCAGGGATTGTTATCTCAGGTATATTAGATACAATGGAGACCTGTAGCATAATACAGCAAAACAATAATCTACCTGAAGGAATTAAAGGCACAATGATTATCGATGATAAAGTAATACAATTCCTCGATGATAAAGTAATATATAATTTAATGGAAAAACGACAGGGAATGTAAGGTTATGAAGATACTTATTGTGGATGACAAAGCATCCATACGTTCAAGCATGAAAACAATTTTAACGGAATTAGGGTTTAATGACATTACAGAAGCGATTGACGGCAATGATGCCTGGTTTAAACTAAAAGCCGAATTTCTGGATAAAAAACCGGATATTTATGATCTTATCTTATCTGACCTTGAGATGCCTGAAATGTCAGGATTAGACCTTTTAAAGGCCATAAGAAAAGATGATAAATTAAAAGATACCCCTTTTATCATGGTGACTGCATCAAACACGAAACAGGTCATACTGGAAACCATAAAACTTGGTATAAAAGCTTATATAATCAAACCTTTTAATTCAAATTCCGTTAAGAAAAAACTGATTCAGGCGGGTTTTTATCAAGGAAAATAAATGCATGGCAGACTCCATAAAACATAAAATACTTGTTGTTGATAACAATCAAGACATAAGAGAAAGAATTAAAAAAC
>CAZLBE010000115.1:0-6282 GCA_964557635.1 uncultured Desulfobacterales bacterium | reverse complement strand
AAAGGCTGTTGTTGCATTAAAATTCTGGGATGAGATTAATGATGAATTGGAAAAGAATCTTTTATTTTTTCCTGATCTGGACAAACTGGCAGCTTTAAATAACATAGTGTTTGATATTAATGGAAAATGGTTTGATCTAAGAAGAAAAAAGGACAGACAATTATTGAATTTAGTTAAAGGGCAGCTCTTCCATTCAAACTCTGTAACAAAAACAGGACTCAGGCAGGAGGCGGTGATAATAAACCAGGCCCTTGACGGATTTGACAACATAAAGAATAAAATTCAGCCTGAAAGCACTGAACTTGTTTTTTTAGGTGATAATTTTGATGAGTATAAAGAGTTTACAGGCAATGATTCCCTTGCATTTTTTGTTAAAGACGTATGCCTTTATGTTGCAGATTCCAGCCTTGATTCCCGTATTGAAATTGCCGACTGCCAGGGAAGTGATTCAACAAACCCGGTTCACATGGTCCAGATTCAGAACTACCTTGTTTCATCATCCATGATAATTTACCTTATAAGCAGCAGGTGCGGCATCAGGGAAGCAGATGTTAAATTTCTTAATATCATCCGGAACATGGGGCTTATTGACAGGGTTTTTTTCATTGTTAATCTTGATATTGATGAACATGTCTCTTTAAATGATCTGATTGCTGTGGAAAACAGGATAAAAAATGATATTTCCTATTTAAAGCAGAATCCGTCTGTTTTTACTTTTTCATCACTTTACAATCTTTTTTCCCATTCACAGAATTCATCTTTATCGGTAAAGGATAGGAACCGTCTCAGAAACTGGCAGCAGGACGTAGATCTTGTTTCTTATTCCAACAGGATGACAAAAAAATTTTATTCTGAATTGGACAGCAAGCTCACCCATGAGCGAAATCTGCTCCTTGTTGCAAACCATGTTGCCCATATCAGGATAATGGAAAACAATGCAGAAAAAAAAGTTGATCTGTTTTTGCAGCTTCTATCTGAAAATCTTACAAAGGCCGGTGATGCAGTAAAGAACATTAAACTGATGCATGAACGGGCCCGTAAATTTGATTCAACAATAAACGCCGCCCTTGAAATTTCCATTGAAACGTTGAAATCAGATATTGAAAAAGAGCTTCACTTGTTTTTTGATACCCCGGATGGCAGCGCGTATAAAAAAATAAGACAGTTTATCTTTAATTTTAACTTTGACTATGCAAAATATGAGTTGCAACTTCATAAAACAGGTTTTAACAGCACAATTTATCATATGTTCCATGATTTCAGGGCAGTATTTGATTCTTTTATGGCAGAAGTTTTTACCTCGGCAGTTGCGGGTTTTATCAAAGCACAGGAACAGAACATTGATCAATGCTTCAGAGATGTTTATTCTTCAAATCATTTTGATCCGCTTGCAGTGTTTTCTGAATTTACCGATTTTATTAAAAAATCTCAGACTGATCACCCTGAGAGTAACCCGCCTGAACATGGAAATTTTCAACCCGGAAAATCAGAGCCGTATGATAAAAAGGATTCTGACAGGCGAAAACCTTCGTATGACCCCGTTGATTTAAAATCTGTCAAGAAAATTATGGGAGTTGCTCTTCCAAAGCCTGTTTTTGCAACAAAATACAGTGCCAGAATAAAGTTTGACTCCATGGCTGGATTCTGCTTTCATTTTATAGCTGATCTAATGGACAGGGTTTTTAAAGAGAAAATAAGACCATCAGGGTTTTCAGGCTTAAAAAATGCCGGTACAAGGATAAAAAAACAGACCCTGCAGTCAGTTGTGCTTTATCTAAATGAATACAGCGCTGATTTAAGATCTAATTATTTTGTGAAACTTATTCCTGCTGTTTCAAGGGATTTCCATGATAAATTAATGGACGGATTTCAGATTGGAGACGTTGAAATGGAAAAAATAGAGTCTCTGATTGCGGCAGAAAAATGGGAAAAAGAAAGCCAGATACATATTCTTCAATCCATTAAAGCCTTCTTGAAAAAAATCTATGCTGAAATAGATGCCCTGCTTATCTAACCGCCATGAGGCTGTAGAAGCGGTTGTCGAAATATGGTGCACCTTGAAAGAAAGTATGGTTCTGAAGTTGTTGAAAAAATTTACAGGGAAATTTAAAATAGACAAAAATGATTTTGCAGGGCAGACAAAAAGAAAGCAGGCTATTAATGTGAAGAAAGGACAACATAAATGGTATATGTGAGAAGATTAAAAGCTAAATTTTATCCGGATTCCAAAAGAGTAATCACCCGATTTTTTATGCCCAGTGCTGAAAGAGCCAGGCATCTTACAAAAAAGTTAATAAAATTTTCGGAAGAAGAGGTTGCTTTACGGCTGAATTATCTTTTGGAAGATTTTGCAGGAAGGCACAGAAAAATAACATCAATTTTCAAGGATCATTTTCTTAAGGTAAAAAAAATTTTAAAAGAAGAATATGGTTATTCCATAGAAAAAGTTTCTTTTGAAAGATTATTGCTTATTGGTTCCTATTTTACCATGGAATATTCCATTGAATCTGCAGCTTTTTTTAATCCGTCCATTGTGGATGATCCGGATCAATCATCTCTTGAAAAGGGACATAAACGTGTCATAGTAAGCTTCAGAGCAACAGGAGAAGGACATATTTCATCCCTTGTATTCAGAAGTGGGATACTTACTAAAGATAATGAATTGATATTTAAACCGTTTACCAGGATTGTGGAAATTCCTGAAACTATAAAAAGACACGTTTATAATAAAAAACACTTCCTCAACAGAGTACAAACGCTTCTTGTTGAAAGGCGCACAGGTAAAAGAGCCAGCGTTTCTGCATACAAAAATATAATAGACGATGTTATGTTCGACCTGAAGGATCGTTTTACCTATGGTGAACTTTTGGCTTCAATTGAAAAATATACAAAAAATAAACAATTGTCCTATCAGCAAAGATGGGCTCTAAACGCCATAGAAACATCGGCAAATTCCCACTATGAGATGGAATTTTCCTATGATACCGTTTTATCTGAAAGAGTCATTTTCCCCTTTTCTTTTACAGAAAGCAAGGGAATTGAAGATATGCGTTTTGTTAAGTTTATCGATGATGATGGTTCTATAACCTATTATTCAACCTACACAGGCTATAGTGGAAGCGGTATCCTTTCAAAATTTATTTCCACAAAAGATTTTCGTAAATTCAAAGTATTACCCGTGAATGGTGAATATGCCAGGGATAAAGGAATGGCTCTTTTCCCCCGTAAGATAAAAGGGAAATATGTAATGCTGTCCCGTATTGACGGGTTTAGCAATTATATTATGAAATCCGATAAAATTAATATATGGACTAACCGTCCTGTAAAAATACAGGAACCCATATATCCATGGGAGCTTATTCAGGTGGGCAATTGCGGATCACCTCTTGAGACAGATAAGGGATGGCTTGTAATAACCCATGGAGTGGGGCCTGTCAGACAATATTCCCTTGGTGCCATGCTGCTTGATATTGATAATCCTGCCAAAGTTATAGCGAGAATGGAAACTCCGCTTATGGTGCCCAACGAAGATGAAAGAGAGGGGTATGTTCCCAATGTAATCTATTCATGTGGCTCTATTATACACAATGGAGAGATTATTATTCCCTATAGTATGTCAGACTATGCATCGTCATTTGCTGCAGTGAACCTTGACACCCTGCTTGACACTTTGCTTGAGAAAAAATCGTAAGCGTTCACAGGGCACTGCACCTGCAGCGTTGGCTTTGCACTTGAAGTACTTTAGTACTTCGTCTGCTTGCCCGCCGCCTTGCATCTGCAGCACCCTGTAAACGCTTACAGTTCGCGAATTGACTGTGAACGGTTACAATTTACCATAAACAGCCATAATACTTTTAAAAAACGGCCATGAGGCCGATCTGGATTTGCCCGGATTTGCCTCTCAACAATAAATGAGAACAGCATTTTCATATAAAAAAATAATTCAGGAAAAAATATGCCAATTTATGAATTTAAATGCAATAAATGCGGAAATAATTTTGAAACACTTGTACTTGGAAGTGATACTCCAGAGTGTCCTTCGTGCTCAAGCACCGATCTTTTAAAAATGATCTCAAAATGCGGTTTTGTTACAAATGCCTCTAATGGTGGCAATTCTGAGCAGACCGGTGCTTCGTCTTCTTCATCATCGGCATGCAGCGGATGTTCTGCAACAAGCTGCGCCACATGTGGAAGCAGATAAAATAATATGAAAAAAAATATAATTATAGGAACCAGAGGAAGCAAGCTTGCCCTGTGGCAAACTGAATGGGTTAAAAAAGAAATAGAGAAAAAAAATCCTTCTGTAAATGTTGACATTGTAAAAATAAAAACAATTGGAGATAAAATTGTTGACCGGCCCCTTGCAATGGTTGGCGGCAAAGGCCTTTTTGTAAAGGAAATTGAGCACAAACTCATAAAAGGTGAGATCGATCTTGCCGTGCACAGTATGAAGGATATGCCAGCAGAGTTGCCCCATGGTCTTATTATAGGCGCTGTGCCTTTAAGGGAAAACCCTTTTGACGTTCTGATTTCAAAAAACATGCTTAAACTTTCAGAGCTTCCTGCCGGAGCAAAGATCGGCACAAGCAGCCTGCGCCGTGCTTCCCAGATAAAACATGCAAGACCTGATATAATCACAGAATCCATCCGTGGTAACCTTGATACAAGGCTTAAAAAACTTTCTGCAGGTGAATTTGACGCAATTATTCTTGCTGCAGCAGGCATTATACGCCTTGGCATGAAAGAAAAAATAACCGAGTATCTTGATGAAGAAATTATGCTGCCAGCCGTTGGCCAGGGAGCTTTGTGCATTGAATCAAGAGAAAATGATCAAGAGATATCCTTGCTGCTGAAAACGCTTAACCACACAGAAACCAGTATTACCATAAAAGGTGAGCGGGCATTTTTGAAACGCCTCGAGGGAAGCTGCCACATTCCCATTGCATGTTTTGGCAAAATTCAGAAAGAAAATATCACTTTAATAGGTCTCATTGCTTCGGAAGACGGCAAGAAAATCATTAAAAAGACAATACAAAAGCATATAAACTCTGCAGAACAGGCAGGTATCAAATTAGCTGATGCTCTCCTTGCAAAGGGCGGCAGAGAAATACTTAACAATCTGGAAATACGATGAATAAAAAAACAGGTAAAGTCTATCTTATTGGAGCAGGGCCCGGAGATCCCGGCCTTTTGACCATAAAGGCAATGGAATGCATACAAAAGGCAGATGTTGTTGTTTACGATTATCTTGCCTCTCCTTTTCTTTTGAAATATGCAGGGGAAAATGCAGAGATCATATATGTGGGCAAAAAAGGCTCCGATCACACAATGGCCCAGGATAAAATCAATTCCCTGCTTGCAGCAAAGGGTGCACAAGGCCATATTGTTGCAAGGTTAAAGGGAGGAGATCCTTTTATCTTCGGCAGGGGAGGTGAAGAGGCCGAGGTGCTCAATGATAAAAAAATCCCCTTTGAAATAATACCCGGGGTTACATCTGCCATTGCAGCTCCAGCCTATGCGGGAATTCCTTTAACCCACAGAAAGCATGCATCATCGGTATGCCTGATTACGGGCCATGAAGATCCTTTGAAACAGGAAACAAGCATTAAATGGGATGCCCTTGCAAAAAATGACAGCACCCTTGTATTTCTCATGGGGGTAAAAAACCTTCCCCATATAACAGAAAAGCTTATCCTTAACGGAAAATCACCTGAAACACCGGTCGCCCTTGTAAGATGGGGAACGACTTCAAAACAGGAAACCATAACAGGCACCCTTGACAATATTGTTGAAAAAGTAAAAGCTGCAGGGCTTAAGCCTCCTGCTGTAATTATTGTCGGAAGTGTGGTCTCTTTACGTCAAAAAATGAAATGGTTTGAAAAAGCTCCCCTTTTCGGCAAAAAAATTATCATTACAAGGGCCAGGGCACAGGCCAGCGATCTTGTTGCTCTTTTAAGGGAAAAGGGTGCAGAATGTATTGAGATACCGGTTATAAAAATTGTAAGCCCGTCTGACAACTCACCTTTGATTAATGCCGTTAAAAACATCAACCTGTTTGACTGGATTGTTTTTACAAGTGTCAACGGAGTAAAATTTTTCTTTGAAACTCTTTTTAATGGAAACAAGGATGTCAGGGCGTTAGGACATATTAAATTTGCCTGCATAGGGCCTGCAACAAAGTTGAAATTAAAAGAATTCGGGATCATCTGTGACATTATTCCAGATACTTACAGGGCTGAATCCGTTGCAGAAGCTTTTGCAGCAATTCCCCTTGAAAATAAA
>CAZLBE010000114.1:0-6356 GCA_964557635.1 uncultured Desulfobacterales bacterium | reverse complement strand
GGCATTATACCATTGCCATTTTCATCATTTGTCAGAATCTTTGATTCTTAGAGGTGGCTGGGTTTTGATCCGGATCGGCCTCATGGCCGTTATCCAAAAATCTATAGCATAAAGGCGTTTTTAAGATATTAAATTTTCAAACAAAATTATACATCTTTACAAAAAAGGGGATGCTCCGGTCACGAAGCATCCCCCTGTTATACAAGAACCTCTATTAATACGGCAGCTTACTGCTATTGAGAATTTTATTTAATTTACAATGCCATCTCTTTTTTCAGCAGATTCTGCAAGTACTGTCACCTTATAGGGAAGAACTTCTGCAAATCCACCCTTTACAAAGAGATATTTTTCTTTTCCCGAGGCATCTCTGTAACGTAGAGTTCCTTCCTTAAGAGATGTCAGAAAAGTAGTGTGACCGGTCAAAACACCAAATTCTCCTTCAGATCCCGGTGCAACAACAATCTGAACATCTTCACTGACAACGGCCCTTTCAGGAGTAACCACTTCGAGCAAAATATTCTTAGCCATGGTATTTCTCCTCCAATTTAATTAGCTTTGTCCATCTTGGATGCTTTTTCCCTGGCCTCTTCAATGGAACCTACCATATAAAATGCCCCTTCAGGAAGATCATCGTGTTTCCCTTCAATAATCTCCTTGAATGACCTTACTGTATCCTCAACCTTAACAAATTTACCAGGCATACCGGTAAAGGTTTCAGCAACATGGAAAGGCTGGGACAGGAATCTCTGGAGTTTCCTTGCACGCTGTACAGTGATCTTATCCTCATCGGAAAGCTCATCCATACCAAGAATTGCGATAATATCCTGCAGTTCCTTATATTTTTGCAGGGTCTGCTGAACTGTTCTTGCAACCTGATAATGCTCCTCACCAATATATGCTGCATCAAGAATTCTTGATGTTGAATCCAATGGATCTACGGCAGGATATATACCAAGCTCAGCAATCTGACGGGAGAGGACAACGGTTCCGTCAAGATGTGCAAATGTTGTTGCAGGAGCAGGGTCTGTCAGGTCATCGGCAGGCACGTAAACACACTGAACAGCGGTAATTGATCCTTTATCAGTAGAAGTGATCCTCTCCTGCAGCTGGCCCATGTCAACGGCAAGTGTCGGCTGATAACCAACGGCAGAAGGCATACGTCCAAGGGTTGCTGACACCTCTGCACCAGCCTGGGTAAAACGGAAAATATTATCAATAAAGAGAAGTACGTTCTGACCTTCAACATCACGGAAATACTCTGCGCATGTAAGAGCTGACAGAGCAACCCTTGCCCTTGCTCCCGGGGGTTCAGTCATCTGACCGTAAACAAGACAGCATTTCGGTAAAACTCCGGATTCCTTCATCTCATTGTAAAGGTCATTACCTTCACGTGTTCTTTCTCCAACACCTCCAAACACTGAGATACCGCCATGCTGCATTGCGATATTATTGATCATCTCCATCATGATAACGGTTTTGCCAACGCCTGCACCACCGAACATTCCCATTTTACCACCGCGGGGAAAGGGAACAAGAAGATCAATAACTTTTACGCCTGTTTCAAGAACAGTAACGCTTGTATCCTGCTCAGTAAAACCCGGTGCTGACCTGTGAATGGGCAGCATATTATCATGGCTTATATCACCAAGCCCGTCAACGGGCTTTCCAACAACATTTAATATCCGGCCAAGAGAGGCCTCACCAACGGGCATCATAATAGGGGAGCCGGTATCCTTTACAGGCATGCCCCTCTGGAGTCCATCGGTAACATTCATACCGATGCACCTTACAACATTATCTCCAAGATGCTGGGCAACTTCAATAACAAGGTTGTCCTCCTCATCATTGATAACAGGATTTGTTACCGTAAGCGCATTAAGAAGAGACGGGAGTTTTCCCGGTTCAAATTCAACGTCAACAACAGCACCAAGTACCTGTGCTATTCTTCCTATATTTTCAGCCATTTGTTCCTCCTGTAAAAGCTGTTTATACTTTCAGTATATCTTTTTTAAAAAATTTCAATTAGCCCTTTAAAGCCTCAGCCCCACCGACTATATCCATGAGATCCGAAGTGATCGCCGCCTGTCTTGTTTTGTTAAATATGGTCTGCAGTTCATCAATCATGTCATCACATGCCTTGGTTGCATTTTCCATTGCAGTCATTCTTGCGGCATTAACACTTGTTGATGTCTGTAAAAGGGCATCATATATCTGAATATAAATGTCCTTTGGCAGCATTTCCCCGAGAAGCACATCTGAAGAAGGTTCACAGATATGCTCTGCAAGGTATACGGAATCATCCGCTTTTTCAGCCTTCTCAGTCTTTTCATCTTCCCCGTGTGCCGGGATGGGAAGGATCTGTTTTATAACCGGTGTCTGTCGTGCCATATTCACAAATTCGGAAGACAGCAGATATACTTCATCAACAGCTCCTTCAAGAAAGCTGTCTATCAATTTCTGTCCTGAAGTTGATGCTATACTGAAATCAAATTTCCCGCCGACAACATCAAGATAGGCATCATCTACTGTCATGGAATTTTTCTGAGCCCAGTCACGGCCTTTTTTCCCAAAGCATGTAAATGAGACCTCTTTATCACCAAGATTTGATTTAATATAATCTTCAGCTTTTTTAATAAGATTGATATTAAAACCTCCGCACAGTCCCCTGTCTGAAGTACAGATAACTATTTTCACCTTTTTCACTTCATTTTTTGGAACAAGCAGAGGGCTTGCCTCTTCACCTGCATTTGATGCAATGCTTCCCAAAACTTCCGCAAACTTGGACGCATACGGTTTAAAAGCCTCCATAGCGGCCTGGGCTCCACGCAGTTTGGAAGTGGCAACCATTTTCATGGCAGAAGTGATCTGCCTGGTCTTTTTTACACTAACTATCTTTAATTGAACTTCTTTCAGCGTTGCCATAAGATCTATCCTCTAAGCCCTTAATAATTAATAATACTTAATTGACAAAAAAACTTATGGAATACCTTAAACAGCATCCTTGAATTCTTCGTCATAGGCTTCCAGGGCTTTTTTTAACTTGGCATCAAGAGCATCTGTGATCTTTTCCTCTTTTCTCAGAATCTCAAAAATATCGGCAAATCTGTTTTCAATAAAAGGATAAAGTCCAGCTTCATATTTGGCAACTGCTTCCTTTGGATATTTATCAAGATAACCCCTTGTGCCTGCATAAAGAGAGACAACCTGCTGCTCCATGGAAAGAGGTTTAAACTGCGGCTGTTTCAGCAATTCAACAAGTCTTTCACCACGGGTAAGCTGTTTCTGGGTTGCTTCATCAAGGTCACTTCCAAATGCTGCAAAGGCTTCAAGCTCACGATACTGGGCAAGATCAAGTCTTAGTGTACCTGCAACCTGTTTCATCGCCTTAACCTGGGCTGCCCCTCCAACACGTGAAACTGAAAGACCAACATCAATGGCAGGTCTTACACCTGCAAAAAACAATGCCTTGTCAAGATAGATCTGACCGTCTGTAATTGAAATAACATTTGTCGGGATAAATGCAGAAACGTCACCTTCCTGGGTTTCAATAATGGGCAAAGCGGTAAGAGATCCTGCACCAAGCTCATCACTTAATTTTGCAGAACGTTCAAGAAGACGTGAATGGTTGTAGAAAATATCTCCTGGGAATGCCTCACGTCCCGGTGGACGTCTGAGAAGCAGGGATACCTGGCGATACGCTGCAGCCTGCTTTGAAAGATCATCATAAACAATCAAGGCATGTTCACCCTTGTCACGGAAGTACTCACCCATGGCACATCCGGCATATGGTGCAAGGTACTGCATTGCTGCAGGTTCACTTGCGCTTGCAATAACAACGGTTGTATATTCCATGGCGCCGTGCTCCTCAAGTGCTGCAACAACCTGGGCAACTGTGGATTTTTTCTGACCGCAGGCAACATAGATACATTTAACATCTGTATTTTTCTGTGCAATGATTGCATCAACGGCAATGGCTGTCTTTCCTAACTGACGGTCACCAATGATAAGCTCACGCTGTCCCCTTCCAACAGGGGTCATGCCGTCAATTGCTTTTGAGCCTGTATAGCATGGTTCATGTACGGACTTTCTTGCAATAACACCAGGAGCAACAAGTTCCAAATTCATGGTCTTTGCTGCATCAATTGGCCCTTTGCCATCAACGGGCTCGCCTGTTGTAGTAACAACACGTCCAAGAACTGCCTCTCCAACGGGAACCGATGCGATCCTGTCAGTACGTTTTACAATGTCGCCTTCCTTGATTAATGTGTCTTCACCAAGGATTGCAACTCCTACATTGTCCTCTTCAAGGTTTAAGGCAAGTCCTAATATTTTGCCTGGAAACTCAACAAGTTCCATTGCCTTAACCTTTTCCAGGCCGTAAACACGGGCAATACCATCACCCACTGAGAGGACAACTCCGGTTTCACTGAGTTCGACCTCTTTATCAAAATCCTTTATCTGCTCTTTTATTATTTGGCTTATTTCTTCAGCTTTTATTTCCATTATACAATCTCACCCCTTTTTAATGATTCTCTCATATTGAACAATTGAGTCTTAACGCTGCCGTCCAGTACAAGATCTCCAATTTCAGTAACAATTCCACCAATGAGATCTGTATCCTGCTCAATATCCAGAATAATATCTTTACCTGTTCTCTTTGCAAGTCCCTGCCGGATTTTTTCCACTGCATCCGATGAAAGCTCTGCTGCTGAAACAAGTTTTGCATGGACAACGCCTTTTAATTCATCTGCAAGTTTTTTATAAAAGTCGCATATTCCTCTTAAAAAACCGATCCTGCCCTTATCAAACAACAGAACAAGAAGTGATTTCATAACCTTTGAGAGCTCAGTTTTTTCAAGAACTTGTGAGAGAACATTTCTCCTTTCGTTTTTATCAAACAGAGGATTTACAACAGCCTTTTCAAATTCTTTGTTTCCATCAAAAAGCTGCACCACCTGATCCAGTTCTTTATTGTACAGATCGGCATTGCCGTCCTCTTTACCGATAAGCATCAATGCCTTGGCATAACGCCTTGAAACAGATAGATTTTTCATGATGCCACCACCTTGGCGAGATAATCATCCACCAGCCTGTTCTGATCTTCAGACGAAATCGATTCCCTGACAAGACCTTCTGCCCTCTGAAAAGCCTTTTCAGCGACCTCCTGCAAAAGAGAAGCTTTGGCAGTTTTAAACTCCTGCTCAATATTGCGTTTTGCCATCTCTTCAAGTTTTTCAGCCTGGAGTTCAGCCTCGGCAAGAATTCTTTTTTTGGCATCCTCACCCTGCTTTACATACTCTGCAACAATTTTTTCAGATTCCTTATCAAGGGTTGCAATCTTTTCGGCATACACAGCAAGGGCTTTTTCTGCATCGGCCTTCTTCTGCTCAAGATCGGCAAGTTCATCTTTAATACTTTTGATACGGGATGAAAAAAATTCTTTCACAGGTTTTCTTGCAATATAAAAAAGAGCGCCTGCAAGCACGGCAAAATTGATTAACTTATAAGTATCGGTTGCGAGCCATCTCATATGTTCTGCGCCCTCTGCTTCTCCTGCAGAAGAGGCAAGAACAAAACCTGCGCCCATAAAAAGAATCAACCCAGCCATTGCAAAAATTGATTTGTAACGTTTTTGAATAAAGTTCATAATTTTCATCAACAAGCCCTCCCTAAAATCTTTTCAGCGATGGCTCCGGCAAATACATCAACTTCCTTGTCCAGCGCAACCCGGGCATTGTCACTCTCTTTGGCAACCTTATTGCGAATCTCTGCAAGGTTTGCCTGGGCTTTTTTGTTGATTTTGTCAATTATCTCCTTTTCCTCCTTTGAGGCCTGCTCAACAAAAATTTCCTTTTGCTGAAGGCCTTTTTTCCTGGCCATCTTGAGACCTTCCTTATAAGCTCTGTCTTGATCTAAAGCCTCTTTAGAGAGTTGTTCAACCCCCCCCTCAAGGCCTGAAACCTTCTCCTTTCGTTCAAGAAGAATTTTACGCACAGGCTTAAAAAGAACTAAGTTGAGCACAAAAAAGAGAAAAAGGAAATTGATAATCTGAATAATCAATGACCCATTCACACTAACCATAAATTTCCCTCCCCAATAAAAATAAAAATGATAAAAAATTACAACTATACCAGCTATCTATATTAAATCTACTGTCCGTATTCCACTAAGACAGCTTAAAGACAATAATAAAGAGATTATGATCGAAAGTTGAGTACCATCAACATGTTTTTTTGTCAACATTGAATTTTTGTTTTTCTATATATAACCGCCATGAGGCGGATCTAGATTGGCCCAGCCGCCTCTCAACAAAATATGAAAAACCCGCTTCTAATATTCGGAGTTTTTCATATAAA
>CAZLBE010000113.1:0-6378 GCA_964557635.1 uncultured Desulfobacterales bacterium | reverse complement strand
TTTGCAGAAATCATCGAGAAATGCAAAAAAACGGATAAAAAAGTACCAAAAAGCCGTCTTCCCAAAAGCAGCGTAAGCAGCGTAAGTAGTGTAAAGGATAAAAAAAGTTATATTCCGATTCTTGATGATCAGAACCTGATCTGGATTTTTGAACAGATAAATCCAGGTACACCTCTTTATCATATACCCCTTGTTTATAATATCACGGGAAAATTAAATTATGATATTTTAAAACAATCCCTTGAAATAATACAAAACCGCCATATTGCATTACAATCAATATTTTCCATGCATGATAATATGGTAATCATAAAGAAACAAAAATCCAGTACCGATAAAGACGATGGAACTTCGGATAATAGTAACATACCGATTCATTATCAAATTGTTCACATTGATAATATAAAAGAACCGGATAATCATCTTACAGACAAAGAACTTAAAATCAGATGGATTCTTAAACAGACAAGGGCCGGATTTGATCTTGAAACCGGTCCTGTATTCAGAACCGATATTCTGATAACGGGAAATAACTGCTTTGTTCTGTGTTTTACCTTTCACCACATCATATTTGACGGCTGGTCTGCGGGTTTATTTATCAAAGAACTTGGAAACATCTATAACACTCTTTTAAAAGGGAAATATCCAAAAATATCGGAGCATGAAATGTCTTTTCATGACTATATTCCCCTTAGGAACAATGAAGTTGAGCAGTCATGGCAAAAAGCCGAACCTTTTTTTAGAAATTATTTAAAGGATCTTCCAAAAAATTCTTCAAACTCATCAAAGGAACTTGCAGGAGCATGTTTTCCCGTAAAAATAGATATTAAAACCTATGATAAGATAAAAAATCTTGGCCTTAAAAACAAAACAAGTCCTTTTACCGTTCTTTTAAGTCTTTTTCAGATTCTTCTATTTATTGAAACCGGACAAAATGATCAAATTACAGGAATTGCATATGCCGGAAGGGAAAAGATTGAAACGGAAAAGATCATTGGTTTTTTAATGAACACCCTTGTTGTGAGAAATATCATTAATACGGAACATAGTTTTGCATCATTTTTGGTTAATGTCAGAAAAACCCTTGAAAAACTATTCAGATATAAAAATATTCCTTTTCAGAAAATCAACCGGTTATGCCAGAAAACAGCACCTAAACGGGAAAAAGTTTTTGAGTCCATGTTTCTCATGCAGACCATGGAATTTCCATCTCTTGATTTTAAGGAAGCTGAAACCGAATATATGCATATTGACATGGGAAAGGCAAATTGTGACATCACTCTGGAGTTATTTGAAAAGGAATCCGGATTAGACGGGTGGTTTGAATACAGGACAGATGTTTTTAATGAAAAACGTATTGAGCAGGTAAGAGATGATTTTATCAGGATTATAAAAAATGCCGTTGATAAACCGGAATCAGATATTAACAACCTTCTGCATTTAAACAGTTTTCCCATTTCCCCTATGCAGCACGGCATGCTCATGGAAACACTCAGATCGCCACAGGGCGCAGGTTCTTACATAGAACAGATTGTATTTGATATTAATCAGGATATTGATATTAAACGTTTTACAAAAGCATGGGAAAAAATTATCAAACACCATGAAGTTATGCGTCTCGGCTTTGCATGGCAGAATTTAGATCAGCCTTTGCAGTTTTTTACAGATATTGATCATGTGGATATCGAGTTTAATGACTGGAGTAAAATTTCAGATTCCGAGACAAAAGAGTTCTTAACCATGTTTCTGCAGGCCGACAGAAGACTTGGATTTTCCCTTTCAACCCCACCTGTTTTCAGGATAGCCCTTTTAAAAACAGATGAAAATAAATTTACCTGTGTATGGAGCTTCCACCATGCCATTGCCGATGGCAGAAGCATGGTTTACATATTAAAAGACCTGTTTTTAATTTACAATAATCCTCATGCAGAGCTTGGTTCATCCGGCTCTTTCAGAGATTATATCCTATGGTTAAACAAAAATCTTTCCAATTCGGAAACAAAAAAATTCTGGAAAGAAAAATTAAAGGGTTTTATAAAACCAATTGACCTTCCCTTTAATCTGCAGAAAAAAGCGGTGGCTGAAAACAGAAGACAGGAATATGCCATATCAATAACAACGGGAAATAAAACTGCTATGATTTCCCAGAAAACAACATATGTTCTTAAAGAATTATGTGAAGATATCTCCATTACAATGAATTCTTTATTAATGGGTGCATGGGCCGTACTTTTAAGCCATTACACAGGAGAAAATGATATTGTATTCGGAGCAACAAGGTCAGTGAGAAACTGGAGGAAAAACGGAGCAAATGATACGGGGATGTATATAAACACTCTTCCCGTAAGAATTAAAATCGATCCAAAGGAAAATATTCAATCATTTCTTGTAAAAATCAGAAATGACTGGCTTGAACTAAAGGATTTCGAGCACAGTTCACTTGCAGACATACATGCCTTAAGCGGGGTTGGAGGAGGCACTCCTCTGTTTAATATTTTCTTTGCCTATGATTATGCTTCCATTGATAAAGCCCTTGAAGACCACAAGGAAAAAATATCCTGCAATAATATATCCCTGCTTGAAAGAACTCCTGCTTCTCTTTTTTTAACGATAAGCGGAACTGACACTTTATCCCTTGTCATTGAATACGACAGAAGAAGATTTGATAATGTTCTGATCAAACGAATACTTGGGCATTTTATTACATTTCTCAAAGCAGTTGCTGAAAATTTTACAGCGGATCAAATGAAGAGACTTATGGATATCCCCATATTGACTGGCATGGAAATACAGGAGATCTTCGGCAAATTAAACACGGACAAAATTCATATCAGACCTGACAGCTGCATACATCACCTCATTGATATTCAGGCATCAGTAAACAAAGACGCAATAGCTGTAACCGGCTATAACAAAAGCCTAAGTTATGAAGAATTAAATATATTTGCAAACAGGATCGCAAATTACCTTATAAAACATGGTGCCGGGCCTGAAAAAAAAGCTATCCTCCTCCTTGATCAGACTGCAGAACTTATTGCTGTAATACTTGGTGTATTAAAATCAGGTGCTGCCTATATCCCGCTTGACCCTGATTATCCCGACGAAAGAATTAATTATATAATTAAAGATTCAGCCCCTGAAATCATCATCACCTCAAAAACCCATAACCACAGATTAAATCCTAAGGGTGCTGCACTTATTCTGCTTGATGAAGAGATGGCAGAAATAAAAAAAACGGATATAACAAATCCTGTAACAGATGTAAGACCTGAAAACATCGCATATATAATATACACGTCCGGATCAACGGGAAAACCAAAGGGAGTAATGATAGAACATGGTTCCCTTGTTGCTTTTACAAGAGCTGCAAGTGAAATATATGATATCAGACCACATGACAGGGTGCTCCAGTTTGCATCCATAAGTTTTGATGCATCGGCCGAAGAAATATTCCCTACCCTTTTTTCAGGAGCAGCCCTTGTAATGAAACCAAGAGGGATTGTCCATACTCCTGTGGAATTTATTGATTTCTGTTTTGAAAACAAACTCAGTGTACTTGATCTTCCTACATCTTACTGGCATATAATTGTTGATGAAATAGATTCTTTTGTAATACCTGAAAACATCAGACTGATAATAATCGGAGGAGATGAGGCAAATCCCCATAAGGTTGAAAAATGGAATAAAAGCATCCATTCCGATATAAGACTGATCAACACCTATGGCCCCACTGAAACGACCGTAGCAGTAACATGGGCGGATATTTCAACGGGATACGTTCCCTACAAGGAAAAAGTATCCATTGGCCTGCCCTTTCCAGATGTCAGTTTATGTATATTAAATCAGTTTCAGCAGCCTGCTTTACCGGGAACCATGGGAGAACTATGCATAGGAGGAGCTCAGACTGCAAGGGGATATTTAAACAGAGACGACCTTACCGGCAATTCCTTTATAAAATTTGAGGATATAAACAAAGAAACGATTTTCTTTAAAACCGGTGACAATGTGGAAATGGTTGCCGGAAACGGAATCATTTTTTATGGGAGGCGTGACAGGCAGATAAAAATAAGGGGGTTCAGGGTTGAACCGGGAGAAATAGAAAAAACAGCCATGCTTTATGAAAAAGTATCGGAATGTGCTGTTGCCGTTTCAAAAGATAAAGATAATAATATAAATTTTGCCGCCTTTCTTGTACCTGATCAAAAATATAAAGACAATTTTTCCATAAAAACATTCAAGACCTGGCTTTTAACGAAGCTGCCCGAATACATGATCCCCCCGCTATTGATTATTAAAGATTCACTCCCTTATACCGCTTCCGGCAAAATTGACTATAAATCCCTTGAAATCCCTCAAATATCCGAAATTGCAGATGAAAAAATCGATTTAAATCTTTTTGATAATCCATATGAGAAAGATTTAAAACAAATATGGGAATCCATACTGAATTTTGAAGTTCCGGGTCCCACTGACAGTTTTTTTGATATAGGAGGCTCCTCTCTTTATGCAATTAAACTTGTCAGTGCAATTGAAAAAAGATTCAAAGTTTCAATTCCTGTAATTGCAGTGTTTAAATCTTCCACAATAAGAGAACTTGCAAAAATTATTGAAAAAGAGATCCGCATCTCAAAGCTCAATCCTCAAAGGTTAATAAGTAAAAGGGGAAACCAGACGCCAATAATTTTAATTGGCAATTCCGTGGGTGCGGCCCAGGGGTATAAAAAGGCAGATCTCAAAGGGCACCCGTTCTATCACGCTCCTATTTTTATTCATTTTTATTCCACAGATAAAAATGAAACTATTTATCTTGATATCTGGCAGCTTGCCCAAAAATGTATTAAAGATATAACCCATGTTTTTCCCTCTGGACCATACATAATTATGGGTGAATGCTTAAATTCCATTGTAGCACATGAGGTTGCATGTCAGCTTACAAATATGAATAAGCAGATTGAACTTCTTGTCATACTTGATGAAAATTTTAACAAAAAGGAGTCCGATTTAACTCCTGACGAAAGATCGGCACAAAAAAAATCATCCATTACAGGAAGATTAATTAGAGAAATCAATAATTCAGGATTGCCATATGTAACGAAAAAAGTCTTTGCAGGTATTAAGAACAGAATTCGTGATTACTACATTTCTCTTGATGGTATCAAGGAGCGCGTTTACACTGCATTAGGAATTCCTGTTCCCGAAGCAATACAATTCAGACTCATGGAAAATGTTTTTTACAGAGCATGCGAAGCAAATCCCTACATGCCCATCCCATATTACGGCCACGTTCTTATGTTTTATTCAAAAAACTGGATCGAAAAATATGCACCAAAGCTTGGAAAATATTACAAGGGAAAAGTTAAAAAAATCGATGTGGATTCGGAACATTCCGAATGGTTCAAACCTGAACAGATAGAAACAATAATTAATGAAATAGACAATAATTTAAAATAGCATTCAATTTTGTATTTGATACAAAGTATCTGAGAACAACAATGAAATTGAGCAGGTATCGGAGTATATACAAAATTTGAATTTTTTTCTGCCGCATAGCGGCTTAGTCCAACAACAAAAATGCTGCGGACGCGCCGCAGATTTTGTGTGTTAGAAATAAAAAAATAATTGGAAAATAAACAGAAATGCGGTAAACTTAAACAGGGGTGAGAATATGAAAAAAAATTATCAATTGCCCATTTTGATTGAAAAAGATGAGGACGGCTTTTATGTTGTAGAATGCCCTGTATTCAGTGGATGCTATACTCAAGGCAAGACAATGGAGGAAGCTTTAAAAAATATTCGGGAAGTAATTGATTTGTGTCTTGAGGAGAAAGAAAATAAAGAGGCTATTAAGAATTTTCATCCCCAAGAGTTAATTTTTTCTACTTTATCCTATGCCTAAACTTCCACTAATATCTGCAAAAGAAGCCATAAAAGCGTTTGAGAAATCGGGTTATCAAATCATTCGCCAAAAAGGCAGTCATATTAGAATGCGTCATAAAACAGATAAGAACAAACGGCCATTAACCATTCCTAACCATAAAATAATAGGTAAAGGTTTATTACGTAAATTGTTAAGAGACGCGGAATTAACCGTCGAGGATATTTCAAAATTACTTTAATTTCTAACACATATGAGCCGTCGTCTTGTCAATAGGCAATAAAAATTTTTTAGGAAAAGTCAGTTTTTTCCTTTTTTGGAATGTTAACAAGGATAAAAAATAAAATTATTCATTTTTATAATTTGCTTGATGGTATCAAGGAGCGCGTTTACACTGCATTAGGGATTCCTGTTCCCGAAGCAATACAATTCAGACTCATGGAAAATATTTTTTACAGAGCATGCGAAGCAAATCCCTACATGCCCATCCCATATTACGGCCA
>CAZLBE010000112.1:0-6391 GCA_964557635.1 uncultured Desulfobacterales bacterium | reverse complement strand
TTTTGTATATACGCTAAAAAATAAATGTTGAAACGTCATGACCGGGAATTGCTGGTAAGGCATTAATGTCTGATAATCGGGTTAAAGGATCTCTCCCTTTGAACTTACAACGATTTTTTTCATTGGAATGTTGACCCCTGCCTGGTCCATGGCTTTTTTCAGTATGCCGGGCAGTCCTGAACAACAGGGAACTTCCATGATAAGAGCGGTTAAACTTTTTATATCTGCGGTCTTAAAAATCTGTGTGAACCTTTCAACATAGTCATCAACATCATCAAATTTCGGACACCCTATCATTACGGTTTTCGCCTCTAAAAAATCGGAATGAAATGATGGATATGCCACGGGAACACAGTCCGCTGCCACAAGGAGATCGGCATTTTTCAGAAAAGGTGCATGGGGAGGAATAAGTCTGATCTGCACAGGCCAGTGTCCAAGATTTGATTTTGCACCGCTTAATTCTGCAGGAATATTGGCTGATTCACAGGAACTTACATCATTAGCAAAGGTTTTAAGTTCCGTTGAAGGACAACCGCATGCAAGGGTCCCAGTCGTTTTGTTTTTTTCCTGTTTTTCAAGTTCCTCAAGGTATTTTTCAACGGCTTTTTCATCAAATTCATCGGTTACACGCTCAACAATGTGAAGGGCTCCTTGGGGGCATTCTCCAATACACGCACCAAGACCGTCGCAAAACTGGTCTTTCACAACCTTTGCCTTGCCGTTAATTATCTGTATTGCACCTTCTGCACAGGATGGAACACAATTACCGCAGCCATCGCAAAGCTCATCATCAATTTCAATAATTTTCCTTTTTACTTTCATTTTGTTCCTCCCTGAAGCAGTACTTCCTCTGCTTTTGTCCGGCCTGATTCCGTTAAAAATGATTTGCCTATTATACGCTTTATGCGATCCTTATCCATGGGTTTTTCTTTACTGCTTTCCTCAAGATTGGTAATTAAATCCGCATCGTACAGTGATTTAAAATTTATGCTTTCATTGTCACCGGGGTGATGGTGATGCCCCACAATATCGCACACCTCTTCAATAAGGTCTTCTTTTGCATTGAGTTCTTCCATGATCTGTCTTGCAACGGGAGGTCCTTCAAGTTCCTGATATTTCGGTGCATTTGAGTTGTATTTCTCCTCGGCATTTTTTATTCCTATATCGTGGAGATAGGCGGCAACAAGAATGATGCCGAGATTTCCCTTTTCATTTCTGCCTATCTCTTCGGCATATCTTGCAACTTTAACGGCATGGCCGATCCGTTTAAAATCAGTTTTAAAATATCGCTTCATGGCAACGGCCACCCTGTCCTTCAGCAGATCGTCCCTTTGCTTTAAAAATTCATCGGGCAGATTTCCTATACACTGCTCTGCAAACTGACAATAAGAAGCACATCCGAAATCCATTTTTGGATTTACAATCCTTTTACCGCATCCGCTGCATTTTCTTGAAGTATCATCTTTGAAAAACTCTATTTTTGTGCCGCATTCAGGGCATTTACTTTCAAAAATGGCTTCCTTGTTCCAGTATTGTGTATCCTGACCCGGGCATTTCATGGCTTGCTCCCCTTTAATTTTTTAAGTACTTTTTTTGTTTTTTTCTCCGGGCTGTCATGCCTGCCCGGAGAATATTACCTATTTTCCCTGCATCATGGCTTCAATATCAGAATCCGGATCACTTATGGCCTTGATATTAAAATTTTCCACAAGCACTTTAAGAACTGCAGGAGATACAAATGCCGGAAGCGTTGGCCCGAGCCTGATACCCTTTACCCCAAGAAAAAGAAGGGCAAGAAGAACGGCCACAGCTTTCTGCTCATACCATCCTATGTCAAAGGAGATGGGAAGATCATTAATATCATCAAGTTCAAAAACCTCTTTTAATTTAAGGGCAATGAGTGCAAGGGAATAACTGTCGTTGCACTGTCCTGCATCAAGAACCCTTGGAATTCCGCCGATATCTCCAAGGTTAAGTTTATTGTACCTGTATTTTGCGCATCCTGCAGTGAGGATAATTGTATCTTTTGGAAGTTTTTCAGCAACTTCAGTAAAATAACCCCTTGCTTTCTGCCTTCCGTCACATCCTGCCATTACAATAAAACGTTTTACCGCACCTGATTTAACAGCGTCAACCACCTTGTCTGCCAGGGCAAGAACCTGATTATGAGCAAAGCCTCCGACAATTTTTCCGGTTTCAATCTCTTTGGGAGGCGCACATTTTTTTGCAGTTTCAATGACTGAAGAGAAATCCTTTGCTTTTCCTTCTTCTCTGTCGTCAATATGTTTTACTCCGGGATATGCGACAACACCTGTTGTAAAAATCTTGTCTTTATATGTATTTTTCTTTTTCATGGGAATAATACAATTTGTGGTCATTAAAATGGCCCCGTTGAATGTTTCAAAATCTTCATTCTGATGCCACCATGAGCTTCCGTAATTACCCTTTAAATTGTCATATTTTTTAAAAGCGGGATAGTAATTTGCAGGAAGCATTTCACCATGGGTATAAACATCAACTCCGGTTCCCTGTGTCTGCTGAAGAAGTTCGTCAAGGTCTTTCAGATCATGACCGGAAATGAGAATGCCAGGTTTGTCGCCAACACCGATGTTAACCTCAGTTATTTCAGGATTGCCATATGCCTTTGTATTGGCCTCATCAAGAACTGCCATGGCCTGAACGGCAAACTCCCCTGCCTTCATAACCATTGCAACCATTTCATCCACGGAAAGGTCCTCAGTTGTGGAAGCCATGGCCTCAAGGATAAAATCGTAAATCTCCTGTTTTTCAACACCGAGAATCGCAGCATGATCAGCATAGGCTGCAACACCTTTCAGTCCTATGACAAGAAGTTCGCGCAAAGATCTTACATCTTCGTTTTTTGTTGCAAGAACGCCCACTGTTTTAGCTTTTTCGTGAAATTCCTCTTCTTTGTCGGAAAACCACATTGCAGAATCATCAAGGTTTCCGTCAATTTTTCCTTCAACTTTGGCCTTGAGTTCTTTTTTCAGTTCCTGTGCCTGCCTGACCCATTCTACAAGGTCATCATTATCAAAGTTTACATTGGTTATGGTGGTAAAAAGTCCCTTGGCAACAAAAAGAGCAGCTTCCCTTGCCCCCATGTCAATGCCTGCTTCTTTCCCCTTTTTTGCAAGCAGGGAAATACCCTTTAAATTAAAAATTAAGAGGTCCTGAAGATTGGCGATATTTTCTTCTTTTCCGCATACTCCCCTTATTGTACATCCTGTGCCTTTAGCTGTTTCCTGACATTGAAAACAAAACATGATAAATCCTCCTTATAACTTTTTTTATATGAAATAGAATGCAAATTAACAGTATTCTATTTCAATATTTGTTGAGAGGCAATCTGGGCCAATCCAGATCTGCCTCATGGCCGTTGTATTAAAAATTTTACTTCCAGGGCATCATCTGCTCGATTGCAAATAATGCTTTTCCCCAAGCTGGTCATGAAAATAGCTCATTCAAAAAGGAAATACATTGATCTATATCAAGGAAATCATTTTTATTATTTTTTTTTGTGTTTCATGGCCATTTTTTATATGAAATAGCGCAATTTTAAAACGCTATTGGCTACGCGTCTACGACCCATGCTTTGTCAGAATCTATGATTATTTGGGCAGATCTGGGCCAAACCAGATCCGCCTCATGGCGGTTATATTAAAAATAAAATCCATAATACCCCGAATTTGTCTTGCATTTTGCAGTATTATATGTTTCATATTTAACCTTAAGCAGGTCATTTTCAATGACAACTGTACATTTTTTAATAACTGCCCTGAGTCGGATCAGGAATCAGATAGATATGCAGTATAAGATACTGTATTTTGGTTGTAATTTTTTTGCAACATACAGGGGATGAAATAATGAAAATCAAATACAAATTAGGCTTGGTTGCAGGTGGATTGTCTTTAATCATCGTTTTAATGTTTGCTGTTACTTTTTATACAACTTCACAACAGAAAAATGATGGACTTGTAATCAATCTTGCCGGCAGGCAGAGAATGCTTACCCAGAAAATGACCAAGGAACTCTTTGCCTATGTCCGTCTGTCAGAAAACAAATTATCCTATGAACAGCAAAATGAGATGGACAACATGAAAAAGTCGGTGAAAAAAACAATGAAAATATTTGATATGACTTTAAACGCACTTGCAGATTCCGGCAAAGCTCCGATGTCCCTTGATCCTGCTAACACTACTTATAGAGAATGCCCCAAGGCAATTGGGAATGTCGCATCTCAGCTTGTAAAGGTTAAATCTCTCTGGAATGATTTTTCCCGACGTATTGAAAAAATCTTAGCTGGAGAGGATAAAAACGGTGAAAATCTCTCTTATGTGAAAAATGATAATATGAAATTATTAGCATCCATGAACAAGGCTGTTATGATGATGCAGAAACAGTCTGAAAAAAGGGTGTCAACCCTCATGGTAAATCAGGGAATCTGTATTATTTTGGGAATTATTTTAATGCTTTTCAGTATTTTTACGATTCACGGTATTGTAAAAAAACTTGATCATGCAGCTAATACAGCTATTAAGCTCAGTAAAGGTGATCTTACACAGAAATTTGAAATAGAAAAGGGGATATCAGAAGACAAGCTTGATGAACTTGGAGTGCTGGCGTACAGCCTCAATATATTTGTGGAATCTCTTCATGGTAACATAAAAGATATAAACAAAGGTGCCGTGGAGCTCAATTCATCTTCAAAGGATACAAATTCCATTGCTGAACAGCTTGCAGAGGAATCGGAAAAATCTGCCCATAAAACCCAGGAAGTTGCAGAAGCTGCAGACAGTATGGCAAATGACATGAATGCTGTTGCCGCAGCAATGGAGGAATTAACAACCAACACCCAGTTAATTGCCGAATCAACTTCACAGATGAATATCACCATTAAAGATATTTCAACAAATACGGAAAATGCAAGCTCCATTGCGGACAGTGCAGTTGCAAAAGTAGGTACTGCATCCTCAAGGGTGGATGAACTTGGGAAAGCCGTACTTGAGATAGGCAGGGTATCAGAATCCATAACCGATATTTCCGAGCAGACAAACCTTTTAGCGTTAAATGCTACCATTGAGGCTGCAAGGGCAGGAGCAGCAGGCAAGGGTTTTGCAGTTGTGGCAAATGAAATCAAGGAACTTGCAAAACAGACAGCCGGGGCAACTGAAAAAATAGCTGAAAATATTAACTGGATTCAGGATTCTACATCCTCCACAGTGGGAGATATAAAAGATATTGCCAATATTATCAATGAGGTAAATGACATTGTTGCAACCATATCTGCTGCAGTTGAGGAACAGAGTGCATCAGTTTCTGAAATTGATCTTAATATATCACAGGGAGCTGAAGCGATTCAGGAGGTAAGCTCCAACATTGCCCACACCTCTTCTGCCGCAACCGATATTGCAGGCGATATAACGGATGTTAGCAATGCCATTGCAGAAGTTAATTTAAGCTGCAGTCAGATAAGTTCAAATTCAGCAACCCTTTCAGAACTTGCAGCCAAGTTAAATGCCATGGTGGATGATTTTACTATATGACATCAATTCTTGAGAAAATAACGGATCTTCCCATTTTTCACGGTCTTGATGAGGATCAGTTCACAGAACTGATAAGTATTGCAGAAAGAAGGGAATATAAAAAAGGAGAGATAATTTTCAGTGAAGGAGATGTGGGAAACGGATTATACGTTGTTGAAACAGGTAAAATAAAAATTTTTAAGCTTTCCTTTGAAGGAAAAGAGCATATTTTCCATATTTACGGCCCCGGTAAAATTTTTGGAGAAGTACCTGTTTTTGCAGGTAAAGATTTTCCGGCTTTTGCCGAGGCTATTGCTTCTTCAACCCTTATTTTTTTCCCAAAAAAAGAGATTTCATCACTTATTTCAGAAAATCCATCCCTTGCATTTAATATGATGGCCTCCCTTTCCATGCGTTTAAGGGAATTTACTGTCATGGTTGAAAATCTTGCATTAAAAGAGGTCCCGGCACGCATGGCTTCCTACCTTATTGTACTTTCCAGGGAGCAGAACAACACCGACATAGTTACACTTCCTGTAACTAAAAACCAGATAGCAGGACTTCTTGGAACAACCCCTGAAACAATTTCAAGGGTGTTTGCAAGAATGATAAATGAAAAACTTATCCATGCAGACAATAAAATCATAAAGATTCTTGATTACGCAGGCCTTGTTGAACTTGCCGAGCAGGGTTAGGAAACAAAGGCTTAGAGCCTGTTTGAAGGCTCTAAGCCTGTTCTTTTTATACTGGTTCCTTCATATACTGGTTTATCCCACTGATAAATTATTGTTTGTATCCTATCATACGCAGAAAATCTTTTCTTTTTTCAATATCCGCTTCTGTTTCAA
>CAZLBE010000111.1:4328-6425 GCA_964557635.1 uncultured Desulfobacterales bacterium | reverse complement strand
TTATAATTTTTTTATTTTATGGGGTAAAAACATGACTTCATTAATCGGACCGGCAAGTTTTAAAATTTTAGGATTTTTTCCTGCTGCTATTTTTTCATTTTTAATTCCTCTGGCAGGAGTAGTCTGCTTTGCTTATATTATGGCAAGACGTATGGCGCCCCTTGTGCGTGCTGCACCTGACAACAGATTCAACCGGATACCCGAGCGTATCATGAAAGTCGGCAAACTCTGGCTTGGCCAGTACCGTCAACCAAGGTACAGGTTTGCAGGCATCCTCCACATGGTGATTTTTTTCGGATTTCTTGTACTTTCAATAAGATCAATATCCCTTGTAGTTGTAGGCTTATCGGATAATTTTGTTCTGCCGGGTTTTGGAGGGACTGTTGGTCATGTATATAATTTTTTCAAGGATTATGCTGCAACTTTTGTGTTCTTTGCATGTGCCGTTGCCGCTTACAGAAGGGGAATTATTAAGCCTGAAAGGTATAAGGTTCCTGCAAAATACGGCAAAGATCATACGGGTGAGGCACTGTTTGTTCTTGGTCTTATCGCAATTCTCATGGTGGCTGAAAGCCTTTTCGAGGCTTCCAATGCAGCCGCAGAACTCCAGCTGACAGGTCACAGTGAATTCCTTGCTCCCCTTTCCCTCTGCTGGATATTCAGGGGAATTCTTGCCGGAGCATCCCATGGAACATTGCAGGCAATTCATATTCTGTCCTATTTTGTCCATGATATTACATTTTTCTTCTTTTTATGTTTTCTGCCCCTTGGAAAGCATTTTCATGTTATTACTTCTCTGTTTAATATTTTCTTCATGAGACTTGATAAAGGTAATATCAAACCTGTCAGATACGGTGTAAGCGATGATAAGCTTGATGACCTTGAATCATTCGGAGTAAAAAAACTTGAAGATTTCACATGGAAGCACATTCTTGATTTTTATTCGTGTGCAGACTGCGGAAGATGTGCAGATCAGTGCCCTGCCAATGCTGCAGGCCGCCCCCTTATTCCAAGGTTTATAACCATCAAGGCAAGAAATCTCATATTTGACACTTATCCTGTTAAAAAAAATGTGATTTACAAAAGTGAGCCTCTCATAGGAAGCATTTTTACCGAGGATGAAATATGGTCGTGTACCACCTGCGGCGCCTGTGAAGAGGAATGCCCACTTGGCATTGAATATATAGATAAAATTGTTGATTTACGCCGTGGCATGGTTGATGAGGGTATGGTTCCCCAGTCCATTCAGAAACCGCTTAAGGCTCTTGAAAAACGTGGCAATCCCTATGGTAAAATGGAAAAGAAAAGGGCAGACTGGGCAAAAGACAAGGAATTTTCAGCCCAGTGCAATGTAAAAGTTCTTGAAAAGGGGAAAAAAGCAGAAACCCTTTATTTTGTGGACAGCATCACCTCATTTGATGATACTATACAGGAGATAGCAAGAAGAACATCAAAAATTCTCACGAAGGCAGGAGTAGATTTTGGTATTCTTGGTAAAGCGGAAAAAGACAGCGGAAACGAGGTGCTGCGTTTTGGTGAAGAGATGCTTTATCAGAATCTCAAGGAACAAAACAGTAAGGCCATTGCAGAATCCGGAGTAAAAAATATTGTCACTGCTGATCCCCACGCTTTCAATGCCCTGAAAAATGATTACAAGGGGCTTCCACCGGTTAAGCATATAAGCGAGTTAATTGCCGAAAAACTAAAATCAGGTGCGCTTGCCCTGAAACCTGCACTTAACCCGGATAAGGTTTATGTGTATCATGATCCATGCTATCTTGGCAGACATAACAATATTTATGAAGCTCCGCGCCAGGTGATAGATGCCATTGAGGGAATAAAAAGAATTGAGCTTAAAAAGAGCCGTGATCGTTCCTTCTGCTGCGGCGGCGGTGGATTAATGCTTTTTTATGAACCTGAAGAAGAGACAAGGATGGGGGTTTTAAGGGTTCAGATGGCCGAAGAGGCTGGGGCAAACGTTATTATTACAGCCTGCCCGTTCTGTTTTGTCAATATTCAGGATGCAATCAAGGTTGCAGGGCTTGAAGGGAAAATGGAAGTTCTTGACCTTACCGAGCTTGTTGAACAGCATCTTGC
>CAZLBE010000111.1:0-4228 GCA_964557635.1 uncultured Desulfobacterales bacterium | reverse complement strand
GTGTAATTTTAAAAGGAGGAAATGATGGAAATTCTGGTATGTGTCAAGAGGGTTCCGGATACTGCTGAGAACGAGTTTGAGCTCAACAGTGACGGCAATGATCTTGATCGCGATGACCTTGTTTATTCTGTTAATGAATGGGATAATTATGCAGTTGAAGAAGCCATTCAGATCGTTGACAGGATTGGAGGAAGTGTCACAGTTGCAACAGTTGGTGATGAAGAGTCCGAAGAAATTCTTCGCCGTGAAATGGCCATGGGCGCCAATAACGGAGTCCTTCTAAGTGATGATGCCTTTGAAGGATCAGATGGAAAAGGTGTTGCCACTATTCTGAAAAGCGAAATTGACAGTGGAAATTACGATTTGATTATGACAGGTACCCAGGCAGATGAGGGTGCTGCACAGGTTGGCGGAATGCTTGCCGCAATGCTTGATGTCCCCTATGCCTCTCTTGTTAATAAAATAGAAGTTCTTGACGATAAAAAGCTTAAAGTCGGCAGGGAAATTGAGGGTGGAAACCGGGAAATGAGTGAAATAGAGCTTCCATGTGTTCTTTCCATCCAGACGGGTATTAATGAACCGCGTTATGTTGGAATCCGCGGCATAAGAAAAGTTGCCAAGCTTGAAATTCCGGTTAAAGGAGCTTCAGATCTTGGTCTTGATGCATCAAGTGTTGGCAGTGCCGGTGCAAAGGTAAAAAAAGTTGATTATTTTGTACCTGATCTTGGTGAGGGTGCAGAGATGCTTGAAGGCTCAACAGATGAGATTATTGAACAGCTCATTGAAAAACTTAAAGCCAAGGGAGGACTTTGATCATGGCTGAAATTTATGCTTATATTCCTCACAGCAGCGGTGTTGCTGATGATGCAGCTCTTGAATTTCCGGTTGCTGCAGGAAGAATAGAACCTGGTACTTCTGTAACTGCACTAATTACAGGTACAGGTGCAGATCTTGATAAGGTTGCAGAATCATTAACCTCTGCCTATAAAGAGGTTATCAAAATTGATAATGAAGCTCTTGCATACCCCAATGCCGAAGTAATCAGGAAGGTTCTTTGTAATATAGTACCCAAAGGCGCAATCCTGCTTGCTGCAAATGATACTTTTGGCATGGATCTTACTCCGGGGCTTTCCATAAAGCTTGATGCAGCGTTTGTACCTGATGTTGTTGATTTTGAGGGGATTGAAGGCTCCACGCTAAAGCTTGTACGCCAGGAATTAGGTGGTGCTGTAAGTACCCACGTAACCTGTGATATCTCCTCCGGAGCAGTAATCACAATAAGGCCCGGCGTGTTTGCTCCCGGGGAAGAAGCTGAGAATGCTGCAGGAGGTGTTGTTACAGATAAATCCGGTGAAGCAGGAGATCTGTCTTCCAAAAGACGTTTCCTTGAAATTGTTGAGGCTGAAGCAGGTGATGTTGATATTACCAAATCCGATGTTCTTGTGTCAGTTGGACGTGGCATTGAAGAAGAAGAAAATATAGAAATTGCCGAAGAATTAGCCGAGGCAATGGGCGCTGTTGTTTCGTGCTCACGACCCATTGTGGATGCAAAATGGCTTGAAAAATCACGTCAGGTCGGGACATCCGGACAGACCGTTAAGCCCAAGGTATATATGGCCATGGGAATCAGCGGCTCTTTTCAGCATCTTGGTGGATTAAAGGGTAATCCATTTATCGTTGCTGTAAATAAAAATCCAAAGGCTCCAATTTTTCAGGTGGCAGATGTAGGTATTGTTGAAGATATACTTGAGTTCATGCCTGAACTTACAGAAAAAATAAAAGAGCTTTAGACAAAGCTGTAAAATAATAAAAAAAGGTCATGCAGATAAAAATAATGCATGGCCTTTTTTTATGCTGTTAGTGCCTTACCCCTGAATTTCTGTAATAAAAAACAAGAAATTGAGGAAAGGCACATGGGTTGCGGGCATAGCTCGCTTTAGACTTAAATTTCATACTCATTTTTTATATTTTGCCGTTGCTTCCTTTGAATAAAATCCGGTCGGTCAGTATTTCTGGAGTCAATCTAAAGAATTGATCCTTGCAAAAAATCACAATCTATGTAAGAAAAGACCATAATAATATCCCGTGGCCCGTGGAACAATATGAGATATATGAGCAATGAATTTAAGGCTGTACCTCTGCATAAAAGCTGTTTTTTTTAAGGAAATTTTCTTGAATTTCAAAATAGAAAAGCAGTGATAAGAATAGAATTTAATTTTGTGAGGATAATTAATATTGAAAACAGCAGTATTTATTATGATTGCTTTTTTCGTTGGAGGTTTGTTTCCCATTCAAGGTGCAATTAACTCTCATCTCGGTAAATTTTTAAACAATCCTCTTCAGGCATCGTTTATATCTTTTACCTGTGCAATCTTGCTTTTATCATTTCTGCTATTATGCATAAGACCGGAGTTCCCCGATTTTGATCAATTATTTAAATTAAAATGGTATTATTTTGTTGGCGGGGGAATTTGCGGAGTAAGTTTTGTTACAATGTTTATTATACTTACCCCTGTGATTGGAATTGCAAATGCTACAACCGCCTTTATTGCCGGGGAATTAATAATGTCTGTATTGTTAGACCATTTTGGCATTTTTGGATTGGAAATACACGAGATATCAATAACAAGATTTATAGGATGTCTTTTACTTTTTGCGGGACTTCTTTTGATTCAAAAATCCTGAACCCATCCCTGCCTTTTACCTCATACCGCATGCCTCTTTTACAACGGCCATGAGCCAATCTGAATCAACGCCCTGCCATCATACCTTGAAAATGAACAAAAATCCTGCACAATATACATATATTATTTTCTTCCAGTTCCCTAACAGAAATTTTATTTAAAAACAGTTTGAACGGAAAAATCCTTTTTTATTCTTTTATGTAGTTATTGATCCGTTAATCTTTTTTTATAATTTATATTGACAAAAAATAACCAATATGATGAAAGAATAACCATAATGCAAATAATCATCGATGATTCAGGTAAAAGGCCAGAGTTCAGGTGAATTTTAAAAATAATACAAATTCACAACAGCCATAGTTAAATAATCAAAAATAAGCATTATTCTGTGAATAATTTGTATGATCAGATTAAATATCTACGATTTAAGTATATTAAATTTTAATATGCTGGCCGTAATTTTTTTAGAACCGCCATGAGGCGGATCCGGATTGGCCCAGATTTGCCTCAAAGAATCAAAGGTTATGACAAATTATGATATAAAAGTAATGGGTTACGTTTGATTTCATATAAAAAATTAATCAGTTTCAAAAAACGGAGGATAAGTTATGAGAAGGTTTCACAATTATAAGTATTTAATTTTTATATTATTTGTTCTTAGCGTATTTTTTATGCAGTCCAAAACGGCCAAAGGCGTTGAATTTACAGATACTTTTGGAAACGGCAATAAAGTTTTAACTCTGGCAACCGGAAGTCCGGGAATTCTCGGATTGGTCAAAGCCATGGCCGAGCCTTTCAGCCAGGTAAACAAATGCAGAATCAAATGGATAAAAAAAGGAAGTGGTGCTTCATTAAAACTTTTAAAGGCTGGAGTAGTTGATCTTGTAATGGTACATGCTCCAATGGCTGAAAAAAAAGCCGTAGCCCAAGGGTGGGCCATAGACAGGACGATTCTCGGAGGAAATGAATTCTATATTGTTGGCCCGGTAGCTGATCCGGCTGGTATAGCCGCTGCAAAGTCAGCAAAACAAGCATATACAATGATTGCTGAAAAGAAAACAAAATTTTTTTCCCGTGGTGATAATTCAGGAACAAATAAAAAAGAAATGAAAATATGGAAAACTGCCGGCATTGTTCCAGACGGTTCATGGTATATCGTAACAAAGGACTTCATGGGCCCCACACTCATGCAGGCTGACAGGGAAAAAGGATATTTCATGACAGATTCAAGCACGTTTGTTGTCAGAAAAAATCAAATTCGTAACCTGAAAGTATTGTTTAATCGTGACCCTGTTCTTATAAATGTTTATCATGCATTAATTGCTTCTCCTGAAAAATATCCGCACACACATCATTTACTTGCAAAAAAATTTGTAAAATTCATGGCTTCTCGTGAAGGTCAGACCATTCTAAAAAATTCTCCCGACTGCAGTAAAGGATGAAATTTTAGCCAAGTTATTTATATCCATTTTAAATCTGAATAATATACAATTACATTTAAAAGTTGACGTTAAGGATAAAAACAGATAATAAAACATTAAATA
>CAZLBE010000110.1:0-6428 GCA_964557635.1 uncultured Desulfobacterales bacterium | reverse complement strand
GAATGCATCGACATTGCTTGTTATAGATAATTACGATTCTTTTACATATAATCTTGTGCAGATGTTTACATTCTATAACCTTGATATTATAGTAAAAAGATCGGACAAAATTACACTTGAACAGGTTAATGATATGGAGCCTGACTATATTTTAATCAGCCCCGGACCAAAAGATCCTGCCCATGCAGGAATATCCATTGAACTTATAAGGGCTTTTTATGATAAAAAACCAATTTTAGGGGTATGCCTGGGAATGCAGTGTATTAACGAGGCGTTTGGAGGAAAAACAGTGAGGGCTCCTGTTCCGGTACACGGAAAAACAAGTCTGATTCATCATGAGAACGAAAAACTATTTCATGGGATGCCCATGCCTTTTTATGCTGCCCGCTACCATTCTCTTGTCATAAAGCCTGAAAATTCCGATATAAAAATATTGGCCGCTACAAAAGAAGGTATTATAATGGGAATTGAACTTAAGGGTTTCAATGTATTCGGAGTACAATTCCATCCTGAAAGTTTTTTAACGGAAAATGGCAGGATACTCATAGAAAATTTTCTCAAGACAGGACCTTTAATTTGAAAAAAATAAAAAACATTAAAATTTTCCCCTTTTTTGTCTGGTTTATGCTTTTTATCTGTTTTTTTTCAGGTACACAGGCTTTTGCAATTTCCATAAACCAGGAAAAAAAGCTTGGTGCAAAATTTATGAAAATGATCAATTCGAGCAATTCCCTGATCAAAGATCCCATTGTATGTGATTTTGTTACAAAAATAGGAGAAAGAATAGTTGCCAAGCTGCCACCCCATCCCTTTGTATTTTCATTTCACATTGTTAATCAAGATCAGTTTAACGCATTTTCAGCGCCTGCTGCCAATATTTTTGTAAACAGAGGTCTTGTAACGGCACTTGACAATGCCGATGAATTAGCAGGGATTTTGGGACATGAAATAGGCCATACAATGGGCAGGCATGTTTCCCAGATGATTGACAGGTCAAAACTTGTCAGTATAGGTACCTTTGCCGGGATGCTGGCAGGTATAATCATAGGTGCTGCAGGCGGGGGAGGAGATGCTGCCCAGGCAGTTGCAGTGAGTTCAGTTGCAGCAGGACAGACAACAATGCTTGCATACAGCAGAGTTCACGAAAGAGAAGCAGACAGGTTCGGGCTTTATTATGTAAAAAAGGCAGGTTTTTCACCAAAGGGACTGTTGACCTCACTTGAAAAAATAAAGGCAGATGACTGGTATGGTACAGATAAAATTCCAGGATATCTTTTGACCCATCCTGGACCAGATGAAAGAATTATTTATATGAAATCATGGCTTGCCGATCACGACAAGGGAAAAGACCCGTACAACGGCGTTGATCCGGCAATGTTTAACATGATAAGATACAGGTTGATGGGAATGTATGGAAACAAGGATGCAAGTGAAATAAAATTTAAGCATCTTCTTGAGAAATCTCATGATGATCCTGCCCTTAATTATGGCCTTGCCCTTGTTCTTGCAAGAAAATCACATTTAAATCAGGCAATATCTCATCTTAAGATCGGCCTTTTTCAAAGACCCTTTGACCCCATGATACTTCTTGCAATGGGGCGGATATATTTAATGCAGGGACTGCCGCAAAAAGCTGATGAAACACTTAAAGGCCTTGAATCTATTCCGGAGATAAAGGCAAATGCCCTGTATTATCAGGCTCGTGCGAAATTAGAACTTGGAAATCTCAATCAGGCAGAGGAACAATTTAAAAAAGTGTTAAAACAAGCTCCTTCTGCTTTTCCAAGATGCTATTTCCACCTTGGCAAAATTGCTTCTGAAAAAAACAAACAAGGTCTTTCCCATTATTATTTAGGGCTTTACTATCATGAAATAAGAGATTTCTTAAATGAACGTTTCCATTTAAAGAAAAGTCTTAAGACACTTACCGATCCTGAAAAAATAAAAAAAGCCCGTAACCTTCTTAAACAATTGAAGAAAAAAAGAATTAGATCATAAAAAAAGAATTGGATCATAAAATATGATGAGCATTATATGTGCAGTGCAATGTTAAAAAAAATTTATAAACTTTATGATGAGACGATTGCAGGGTTTAATATGGCCTGCAGAAAAAAATGTTCATCCTGCTGTACCTGTAATGTCACAATGACAAGCCTTGAAGCTGAATTTATGACAGCATCTTTAACGAACCAGGAAAAAAATAACCTGAAAATTCTTATTGATCGATGTGTTCCCGGGAAAAGATATATCCCGAAGATGAGTTCAAACAGCTTTGCCAGAATGTGCATGCAGGGTAAAGATATCCCAGCGGAAGAAAATGATCCCAACTGGGGAAGATGCCCCATGCTTGTGGATGATCTGTGTACACTCTATGATGTACGTCCCTTTGGATGCAGGGCCTTAATGTCAGAGAAGCAATGCCAAAAAAATGGTTATGCACAGATTCCACCCATTATTCTTACAATCAATAACCTGTTTTTACAATTTATTGAACATGCTGATCAAAACGGTTTTTTTGGGAACATGTCAGATGTTTTTCCCCTGTTTTTAGCCGATGATTTAAAAGATAATGCCAGTGACTGCATAAATAAAAAAGATAATGCCAGTGACTGCATAAATAAAATTGATGGTAAAAATTTACTTTCCAATGAAAAAATTGCAGTGCTCATGATTCCGCAGGAGCATCGGAAAAAAATCAGACCGATACTTGATAAGCTGTCTTCCCTTGTAATTGCAGCAGGAGATGCATGTGGCAAAGACAAACCATGGTAATTATTTTAAAAGCCTTTTTCTATATTTACATCACAAAAAAAAATTTTTGGAAAATATTTGGAAAATAAACCATGGAAAAAAATAATAATAAATCCCGGGGAAAACTTTTTGCCGCCGTTATTCTTATCATACTGGCAATTGGCATTATTCTTGTAACGATTAGTTTTGTCCGTCACAGGATCGCCTATGCTGTTACCGATGCGGTGTTTGTTAAAACTGACACTCTCACTGCCGTTGGTTTTAATAGGGTAAATGGCCGGATTACGGCCCTCACCAAAAAAAACGGTGATCATGTTAACAAAAATGAAATTCTTGCCAGAATAGATGATACAACCTATCGTCTTGCCGTTGCACAGCTTACTGCAAACCTTGCAGCAAAAGAAAAAGAGATGCAGGTAAAAAGAATTTTTCTGCAGAGGATAAAGAGGGAAACTGTTCTTGATAGAGAAATTGCAGTTTTAAATGTTGAAGAATTAAAAAAGCAGAAAGCTGCCTTAAAGGCGAGAGTTGAGGCTGTTCAGGTGGAAGTTGAACAGCTTGTAAGGGACAACAGACGTTATAAAAATCTTGTGGCCACAAGAGCTGTATCCCACAGTAAAGCTGAAGATATTAATACCCGGTTAAGGGCAAAACGGCTTGAGAAAAAGGCTCTTATGGAAAATGAAAATGCTGTTGAAGCATCAATTGCTACTGCACGCCGCAGGGTGGAAATGGCTGAAGTTAAAAAACTGCAGGTTAAGGAAACCGAAAAAGAGATTGAGGTGCTTGAAGAAACAATCAAGGGTACCGGTGCTGCATTAAAAAATGCTGAAAACGACCTGAAACAATGCGTATTAAAAAGCCCTCTTACAGGCAGGGTTGCCAAGCGATTTATAAGTGCAGGCGCACTTGTTTCACCTCAAAAAGTGGCTTTTGCCCTGATCGACCCTGAAAATATTTATATCATTGCCCTGCTTGAGGAACAGAAACTTGCCGGCGTGTCACCCGGAGCAGCAGTTGATATCACCATAGATGCATATCCTGATTTAACCTATAAGGGCAGGGTTGAAAAAATAATGCCTGCTTCTGCAGCAACGTTTGCCCTTGCACCACGTGATATTTCAGCTGGTGAATTTACCAAGGTTGCTCAGCGTATACCTGTACGTATAATGATCACAAAAGGAGATATAAGCCTTCTCAAGGTTGGAATGGGGGGAGAGATTGAAATTAAAAGACAAAAATAGGTTTGATTCAGAGTTGCAAAATAAAGGCCATAAATGAGTACGGACCGGGAAACTGATAGCGACGTCCCTGTCTATGAGATGATTTCAAATGGTTATCGGGCGTTTCTCACCGTAATTGTCATGCTTGGGGCTTTCATGGCCATTCTTGACACAACTGTGGTGGATGTCGTGATTCCAAAGATGATGGGACCGCTTTCCACAGATCTGTACGGTGTTCAATGGGTGATTACTGCCTATATGATTGCAGCTGCAGTTGGACTGCTTTTAACCCACAGTCTGGGAAAAGTTATCGGGCTGAAAAATGTGTTTTTAACGGGGCTTGTGCTCTTTACTTCTGCAAGTGTTTTATGCGGTTCAGCATCTTCATTGCCGGAGATGATAGGATCACGTGTAATGCAGGGCATGGGTGAGGCGTTTATCATGGCCAGTGCACAGACCATTCTTTTTTCCCTTTATCCTCCGGAAAAGCACGGTCTGGCCATGGGGATATACGCCATGGGAGTAAGTTTTGCTCCCTCCCTCGGTCCCACGGTGGGGGGCTGGATTACTGAACATCTTGCATGGCGCTGGGTGTTTTATATAAATCTGCCCACCGGCATCCTGAACTTTGTGGCAGCCATTTTTTTTCTGCCGGTGATCGTCCGTCATCGTGAAAAGCTGCATTTTAATTTTATCAGCTATTTCTTTATTGCCACATTTACCATTTCACTGCTCATACTGCTATCCAAGGGGCAGCAGTTGGGATGGGGCCAGTCAAATTTTGTAGTGATTTTAGGTTCTGTGGCTTTTATCGCCTTTATTCTTTATGTTCTATCGGAAATGTTCAGCCAAAGTCCCTTAATTGATATGAATATTTTTAAAATCCGGGAATACTCTCTGTCCATGGGTTTTTATTTTCTTGTCATGGGACTTTCCATTTACCAGATATTTTATCTTCTGCCCCTGTACTATGAAACCTTAAAGCATCTTGGGACATTTGCAACGGGCATACACATGCTTACCTTTGCAATATTTATTGCCATTTTATCTCCTGGAGCCGGCATTTTAAGTGACCGGTTCGGTCCGACTTCTGTGCTTGTTGTGAGCACTGTCATTTACCTTGTCACGAGTTTTTTCCTTATACCGTCTCTGAACTACTATACCCCTTCGGTGAGGGCAGCCATCATTACAATTCCACTTGGTATTTCATTAGGCTCTTTTTTTGCACCGGTATCAGCCCAGGCTTTAGGAAAGCTTGGCCCTTATACTTCCCAGGGTGTCAGTATAATGCACTATCTCCGTTTTTTAGGTGGCTCCCTTGGAACCGCAATGGCAACCAACACCCTTGAAATGAGACATGCCGTTCATTATGAGGGAATTTCCGCCCTGCAGAATCATGGCTATGTCCAGGGGTTTATTACCTCCACAGCAAATCATATGGCCGGGTTTATGCCGGTTGATCTTTCCGTGGCAAGGGCACACGGCCTTCTTGTGCGGGTACAGAGTGTCAAGGCGCTAAGCCTGTCATTTCAGGACACCTTTCGCCACACTTCATTTTTCGGCGCTTTTGGAAGTATTTTTCTTATACTTATGATAATAGATGGAAGACGAACAAAAAAAATGATGTTGATGAAGTGATGTTTATTTGAAAAGGAAGATACAATTATGAAAGAAATTTATGCAAATGCAAAAAAAATTAATGAAGGGGTACTGCAGGGTATGCAGAGAATGCAACGGGGATGCATGTGTCGGTGAAGTCCCGGGTATGGGCGGACTTGGAACGGCATCATCGTTTAAAGCAAATATAAGCGCATTGAAAAATATTCAGTTTAACATGCGCCTTGTTCATGATGTGGTTGAACCTGAAACAATAGTTTCAATTCTTGGAAAAAAGCTTTTGCTTCCAGTTTTTGCAGCCCCCATTGGCGGTGTATCATTCAATATGGGCGACTGTATATCTGAAGAGGATTATATTAAATCCATTATTTTCGGATGCCGGGAAAGAGGAATTATAGGATGCACCGGAGATGGAGTACCTGATTTTATCCATGAAACAGGTCTAAGTGTAATTAAAAGTGCCAATGGTCATGGCATCCCGTTTATAAAGCCATGGGAGGATAAAGAGCTTTTTGAAAAACTCGATAAAGTCAGGGACTGTGGGTCTGATATCATGGGCATTGATATTGATGCTGCAGGATTGATCACTTTAAGAAAGATGGGAAGGCCTGTTACCCCGAAAACCGTTGAAAAATTAGCACAGATAATAGAAAGTGTTTCTGCAAAATTTATCCTTAAAGGGATTATGACCGTTGAAGATGCATTGCTTGCTGTGGATGCAGGTGCCGATGCCATTGTTGTTTCCAATCACGGCGGAAGAGTTCTGGACTATACACCTGGTGTTATTGAAAAAATCAAAACTGAGCTTGAGCAGGCAATGGTTTTAACGGGTGTGCC
>CAZLBE010000109.1:0-6471 GCA_964557635.1 uncultured Desulfobacterales bacterium | reverse complement strand
GTTAGAATCAAGCCAGTTATATGCAATAAAAATGTAAAGTAGAACCGACATGAGGCGGATCTGGATTTCGCCCAGACCCGTCGTCTCACAACAAAGTATGAAATAAAAGTAATGATTTACATTTTATTTCATATAAAATATCAATGAAGCTTTCTCTTGTAATACCGCATAAAATCATGTAAACAGCATTGTTATGCAACAAATACGATTATCAAAGAAAACAGGCATTGCTTTTACTGCCGGTACTGCTTTTTTGACTATTTTATTATACTGGCCTGTGTTGAAAGCGCCATTTCTCCTTGATGACTATTCTTCAATTATAAACAATGCCAGCATAAGGTCTCTTAACCTTTCCACAATATATCATTTTGCACCTTTAAGGTTCATGGGATACCTGTCATTTGCACTTAACTACCATTTCGCAAAACTTAGTCCCATACCATACCATGTGGTAAATATGGTTATACAAATTTTATTCTTAGTCGCTTCATTTATGCTCTTTCTTAAATTATGGGATACGCCTGCCGGCCGGGAAAACGATTTTTCATCAAAAGAAAAAATGCATATTGCCATGGGAACGACACTGCTTTTAACTGTTCACCCATTGAGCGTTTTTGCCATATCTTATGTTACACAGAGGGTAGCATCTCTTACCGGATTGTTTTACATTACAGCTATTCTATTTTACATTAAAATACGTCTCGAAAAACCTGTTTTTTCAAGAATTATCAATATTTTCATGTTTGTTTTATGCTTAACAGGGGCACTTTTTACAAAACAAAATTCATTTACAATTTTTCCTGTTCTTTTAACACTTGAAATAATCTGCTTTAAAAATTATACAAAATGGCTTGCAATGGGAACCGCAGTGATCATTACGGCATTAACCACCTTCGCACTATTATTCACGGGTGTTTTTAATTTAGATGAGATCAATCGCTTAACTATGGAAACCGTAAAAATCACACGTTTGGAATATCTCAGATCGCAACTCTCAAGTATATGTTTTTATTTATCCCAGGCCCTGTTTCCGGACAGACTGGCAATAGATTACAACCACACTGTCTATTCATCATGGACAAATCCCCATGTTCTTATTCCCGGAATTATCCTTATATGTATCATTGTTTTTGCAATCCGGCTAATGTATTATCCAGGATTAAGACTGGTCTCTTTCGGCATTTTTTTCTATTTCATCTCGATGTCGGTTGAATCCAGTATTATTCCCATCAGAGATACAATTTTTTTGCACAGGACATACCTTCCAAATGCCGGTATTTTTTTCAGCCTGACAATTTTATCATATTATGTACTTAAAAAAATAAACCTGCCACCAGAGGTTATCTTAACAATTTTTTCAATTATAATTTTAGTCTTCGCTCTTACCACATGGAGAACAAATCAAATTTTTAAAGATCCTTTAAAAGTCTGGCAGCAGGTTATTGATATTTCCCCTGATAATGAAAGAGGGCATGCTTCTATCGGGAGTATTTTACTGCCCATGGGACAATATAAGGCAGCTGGAAGACACTTATTAAAGGCTCAGCACCTTCAGCCCGGAGACTATAAAAATTTGAACAATATCGGTCTGATTTATAAAAATACCGGGCGGTATAAAAAAGCAATTGAAATATTCAGAAAAGTGTTGTCCATGAAAAAAAATTATACCAACGCATATATAAACATTGGCAACACCTATGTAGCCTTGAAAAAATACAAACTTGCCATCAAGGAATACAGAAAAGCATATAATTACAATAAACATAATTACAAACTGCTTATAAATTTTGGCCAAACCCTTGCTGCAACTGCCCGGCCCGGGGACAAAAAGCAACTTGCCGAGGCAATGAAGTTATTGGATCAGGCAGAAAATATAAATGATCAGGACCCTATACTGTATTATGCCAAGGGTTTAGCTTACTATAATCTACATGATTTTGGAAAGGCTGAAAAGCAGTTTCAAAAGACCCTTGAACTTAGTCCGGGATTCAAGCCGGCAAAAAAATTTCTGAACAACCTGAATACGATTAAACAATTAAAACAATTAACCAGGAAAAAACAATGATGACCTACCGGATCTTCTCCATCATCGCAGGATTGCTCATTACCTGTATTCTCGTTCTTCTCTCAAGGAGATCCAGAATTAATACTATCTATTTTATATGGTGGGGAGCAATAATCTCACTGATCCTTATTTTTTCGTTTTTCCCGACACTTATTGATGTTATAGGCAAATGGTTTGGCATCTCTTATCCACCTGTATTGATTTCAATTGCAGGCATTGGCCTGATACTAATGAAAACGTTGAGCATGGATCTTTATATTACAAAAAATGAAATCCGCTACAAAACACTTGCCCAGAAAATGGCCCTGTTAGAGAAAAAACTTGAAGATAGTATTGAGGATAGTCTTGAGGATAGTCTTGAGGATAGTCTTGGAGATAGTATTGGAGATAGTATTGAGGATAAATTTCAAGATAGTCTTGAAGATGGATCAGATAAACCATGAAAACTTTAATTATCATACCGGCACTGAACGAATCTGAAACAATCGGTAATATTATCCGAAACACAAAAAGAAACGGGTGGAATGATATACTGGTGGTTGATGACTGCAGCAATGATAACACCCGGGAGGCAGCAAAAAAAAACGGAGCGGATTTAATCTGTCTGCCAATTAATCTCGGTGCATGGGGAGCTATTCAGACAGGAATGATGTTTGCTTTGGCCAAAGGATATTCCAGAGTCGTAACAATAGATGCCGATAACCAGCATGATCCAAAATATATAAAGAGCATGCTCAATGAACTTGATCAAAACCAGCTGGATATAGTCATAGGGGCATGCCTTGAAAGGGGTTCCCGTGCAAAATATTTTATATGGAAAATTTTCAAAAAGCTATCCGGTCTTGACATACAGGACCTTACAAGCGGTTTCCGGGCTTACAATCGAAAAGCCATGAAAATAGTGGTAAGTGAAGAAAGTCTTATTTTAGAGTATCAGGATATAGGAGTATTATTATTGTGTAAAAAACATGGACTGCAATTAGCTGAAATCGAAATAAATATGAATCAAAGACAAATGGGGAAATCAAGAATTTTCCATAATCATATGAGTATTTGCAGGTACATTTTTTCCACATTATTTCTCATTGCAGTAAAAAGATGGTAGGGGTGGGGAGAGTAATAAAACATGACCCCGCTATGTGATTGTAATGACTAAACCTAAGATATTGCATCTTGGAAAATATGACTCAAATTCCCCTGAAGCAGGAGGGATAGAATCTGCATTGGAAAATATTACTATGCAGGTCAAAAATGATTATAATCAGATAATAGTCGCCTTTACCGGAAAATACAAAAAAATTAAATTTATCCAATCTGCTTCCGGAATAAAACAACTGCTTATTCCGGTTCATTTTGTTATCGGTTATGCGCCGGTTAACTTTTGTTTACCTGTTTTCTTAAAAAAAATTATCAACTCCTTTTCTCCGGATATAATATTTGTTCACATGCCGGGCATCATGCCCTTTTCCTGCCTTAACGAACTTAGAAAACGGAAAACCATTGTTTTCTGGCATGCCGATGTTGAAGGAACCAGAGTGGCAAAAAATTGTATTTTTCCTTTATACAGACTATTTGAGCAGCAACTGTTGAAAAATGCCCGGTCAATTATCACCACATCACCCCATTATCTTGATTCAAGTAAATCGCTGAAGCATTATAAAAAAAAATGTTCAATCATTCCCCTTGGAATAGAAGATATGACTGATAATGCAGGTAAATTTACATTCCTTACTGATACGGCAAATAAAACAACTGCAGTTCTTCCGGATACGGACAATACAACTGCAGTATTTTCTGATACAACAATAAACAAACCTGCATCACTTCCTGATGCAATAAATAATTTCATAAAAACAAAAAGGCTGATCCTGTCAGTTGGCAGGTTAGCCTATTATAAAGGATACACATTTCTTGTGGAGGCAATGCAATTTATTAAAGATGATAATACTGTGCTGTTAATAGCAGGGGAGGGAAATGAAAGGCAGGAGATTGAACAAAAAATAACTGATCTTGATCTAAAAACAAAAATTATGCTTCCCGGAACTGTAACAAACATGGAAAAGAAACTTCTCTTATCCAGGGCCGCAATTTTCTGTCTGCCATCCATAGACAGAGCAGAAGCCTTTGGGGTCTCTCTTCTGGAGGCAATGCAGTTCAACCTTCCCCTTGTAACCACCAGGGTAAAGGGATCGGGCATGAATTATGTGAACATTCATAACAGAACAGGCCTGTCAGTTCAGCCTTCAAACAGCTTTGAACTTGCCATGGCTTTCAACACCATTTTAAACCATCCGGGATTAGCAAAAAAGTTTGGCAATAACGCAAAGCAAAGGTTTATTGATCACTTTCAGGCCCGGAATATGGCAGAAAGCATAAAGAAACTGATCCAAAAATCATAGTTAGAACCGGTTCAAGCCAAAGTCCTTTATTTATCAGTCTGGCAATTTCCTGATCCGAATATTAGAACGGATAAGTATTCATTTTTCCAATACGTGCTCAAAAGCCTTAAATGTGGTCTGTGCAGTATGAGACCATGAAAATTCTTTGGCCCGCTTCAGACCTTTTTTTATTAATTTACTGCGGACATCCCTTGTTGAAGCAAGATGTTCAAGTATTCCGGCAAGACTTTCAATGTCTCGAGCTCCCTTAATATAAAGTGCGGCATCTTCTGCAACTTCCGGCAGGCTTGCTTCATTGGCAGCCACCACGGGGCAGCAGCAGGCCATGGCCTCCAGCAACGGCAGCCCAAAGCCTTCATAACTGCTCGGTAAAATCAAACCCAGGGCACCAGAATACAAACAGGCAAGTTCTTCATCGCTTATATATCCCACAGGAATAACATTGTTCCAAGACATCCTGTCGCTCCACCCAGACCATCCGGCTACTATAAGGGGTTCGCTAAGCCCTGCTTTTTCCAGAGCTTTGGGGATGATGTCCATATTTTTTCTGGGATCTCCGCTTCCCACAAAAAGAAAATATCTTTCCGGAAGTCTTTTGTCCAGCAAAAATCGACTCACCTCATCTTGTGATTTTGGAAAAAACAGTTCCGGATCATGGGCAAGATGTGTCACTGAAATATTTTTTGATTCAATGTCAAGAAACCTCTCCATCTCTTTTTGAGTGAACCTGGAAACAGTTAAAAAATGATCCACTTTTTTGCATCTTTTACGAAAAAAAAGACGATAGTAAAATACCCGCTCCAATGGATGATGCTCAGGAAAACGAATCACTGAAAGGTCGTGTAGAGTAAAAACGGTTTTGACACCGGATGGCACAGCAAAGGGAAAAAAACCGGCCTCATGATAGATATCAAAATCTTTTACAGCTCTATGAAAAATCATTTCCCGCTTAAAATGAATCCCAAGCCTAAGCAAAAAAGCAGGATAAGCCGGCAGTTTCCAGAAAAGGTCAACGCCTTTGGACCACATGGCCGGATTCTCAGGACCACAGGGTATGGCTGATGAAACATTTACACCATCAAAGTAGCAGATCTCAAGCCTGTCACCATAGGACTTCTCCATTTCAGTGTAAAGGCATTTCAGATAACGACCAATCCCCGTACCGATATTAATCAGCGGAATTGCATTAACAAGAATTCTTATTCTATCCGTCATATTTTCACTTCAATTTAAACCTAAAATTTAAACCTAAAATTTAAAACCAGTATAAGAGTTAACAATGCCTCTGTCGCAATGGTAGCCCAGGCTGCCCCAATCCCCCCAAATTCAGGAATCATAACAAAATTCAAACCAATGTTGAACAAGGCACATATTCCAACGGTTGCTGCATATATCATTTCTCTGTTTTGTGCAATAGCAGCCTGGGTGAGTATAGAGTTTGGCAGAATAAAAATCAAAGCTCCAAGGAGTAGGGGCAGAATACGAATGGTATCCGTGTAACTTTTTCCAAAAGTTAAAAACACAATCTCCCTGCCAAAAATAATGCCAACTGCTAAAATCAAACCGGCCGCACCCAACATGACCAGCGCCATTTTAACAACCCTGGAATAAAAAAGCTGTTTATCTTCCCATATCAGTCTAAGCTTTCTGAACCAGATCACTCCCACCGGAGCAGCGAGAAGGACAATACCATCCAGAAAACGATAGGCAGCCGCATAATAACCCACCTGGGCTGCATCCTGAGAGAAATGTTTAAGAAGCAGGATATCACACCGATAGTATATTGTTGTTGCAGCATCAATGGCCATAAAGGCCAGGCATGCCCGCCAGATACCCCGACGGCCTGTACTGTGGAATACCGGCCGGGAAATCTGTACCGGGGATAACCACAGGACCAGCAAAAGGCCGGAAGCCCAGCCGGTAAATATTACCCATGGCTCACGACTAATAAAACAAAGAACAAAGATAATGCCAACAGCGCCTGCCGTACGCACCATTGCCTGCCAG
>CAZLBE010000108.1:0-6474 GCA_964557635.1 uncultured Desulfobacterales bacterium | reverse complement strand
GACAACTGACAACTGACAACTGACAACTGATAACTGATAACTGATAACTGATAACGGTGGCTTTGCCGCTTTAGATGATCAATCTTTAAAGTCCCGTGTCCAGTTCTTTTTCAAGACGGCGGCTGTAATTTGACATAAAGAAACAGCAGACAAAATATATCAGAGAAACAAAAATATATGCTTCTGCTGAAAAACCCATCCACTGCGGATCTGAAAGGGATGACTGGGTGGTCTTTAAAAGATCATACAAACCAATAATTGCAACAAGGGAGGTGTCCTTAAATGCGGATATCAATATACTCACCGTTGGTGGTATAACAATTTTTAAAGCTTGGGGAAGAATTACAAGCCTCATAGTCTGGTAATAATTCAGCCCTAATGACTCGGCAGCTTCATATTGTCCCTGAGCCATCCCCTGAAGGCCGCCCCTGACTACCTCTGCAATATAGGCCGCCGTAAAAAGGATAATTGCCACTTGTGCCCTTATAATTGCATTTACCGATACTCCTTCGGGCAGAAAAAGAGGAAATACAACCGATGACATGAACAAAAGGCTGATCAGGGGCACACCACGGACAAGCTCAATATAAATAATGGATGCCGATTTAATGATGGGAAGTCTGGACTGCCGTCCAAGCGCTAATACAATACCCAATGGATAGGCAGCAGTAAGACCGAATAAAGAGAGCAGGAGAGTTAAGGGTAATCCGCCCCATTGCGTACTGTCAACCTGTTTTAAGCCTAAAATACCTCCCTTCATGAGAATCCCCATGATGACTAATCCCGCCAGCCACAGATAAAGCAGGGATTTTTTCCAGTGGTTTCTGTTCTGGCTGTAGAAAAAAAGAATAAACAATATAATCATGGCGATAAGAGGGCGCCACTGGAGGTCATGGGGAAAAAAACCAAAAAGGATAAACCTTAAATTTGCAGGGATAACGGACCAGCATGCCCCGTCAATGGCATGACACTGTGCTCCGGTTGATGACCACAGGCTGTTAATAAATGCCCATTTTACAAAGGGAGGAATAATAATCCACAGCATATAAACAACAATCAGGGTTAAAACAGTATTAAGCTTTGAATTAAACAGATTGGATTTTATCCATCCCAATACGCCTGCATGAGTGACAGGTGGTTTGACTTCTTCTATGTTTTTATCTGTATTCATAGTATTTTCTATCTTTCCACAAGAGCAATTTTTTGATTATACCAGTTCATAAATGCCGATGTTGACAAACTGAAACAGAGATAGACAAGCATAATAAGAACAATGCCTTCAATTGCCTGGCCCGTCTGATTAATCTCAGTACCGCAAACCGAAACAAAATCAGGATAACCTATGGCAACGGCTAAGGAACTGTTTTTGGCGAGATTCAACATCTGACTTGTCAAAGGAGGAACAATCACCCTCATGGCCTGGGGCAGCACAACAAGATTAAGAACCTGACTCGGTTTAAGTCCAATGGAAATTGCGGCCTCAGTCTGTCCCTTACTGACCGATTGTATTCCAGCCCTGACAACCTCTGCAACAAAGGCCGCCGTGTACAACACAAGGCCTAACAGCAGGGATGTAAATTCAGGGCTGATATTGAGCCCTCCCTTGAAATTAAATCCTGAAAGAACCGGAGTGTTCATTTTGAAAGGAGCACCTGAAATCAGCCAAACAAGAACAGGAAGTCCTATTACAATACCCAATGTGAACCTGATTAAAGGGAAAAATTCGCCTGTGTCTGCCTGACGTTTTTTTGCCCATTTGCGGACAAAAAAGACAATGACCCATGCAATAACAAATGCGCTAACTGCAAGGGTAAAGCCATGATTCCACTCTGGAATTGCAAACACGCAGCCACGGTTACTTAGAAATAGGCCTTTAAAAGGGCTTAAGGCCTTCCTTGGAGAGGGAAGTATCTCATAAAAAAGGGAATACCAGAAAATAAGCTGAATAAGGACAGGGATATCCTGGAACACTTCAATATAAATTTTCGCAAGTTTTGATACAAGCCAGTTGGATGAAAGACGCGTAATCCCAATAAAAGTACCCAAAATAAGTGTTAAAACAATACCGACAAAAGAGACCAGCAGGGTGTTTACCACACCAACGACAAGGGCTCTTCCATATGTATTGGAAGCTGAATAGGGTATAAGAGATTCCCCTATATCAAATGAAGCCTCGTGTTTCAAAAACCCGAATCCAGTTGAGATATGCTGTCTGTGAAGATTGGCGAGTGTGTTATGAATGATAAAAAAACCGATAAGTGCAATAATTACCAGTGCAGCAAACTGGTAGAGGATACCAAGCTTTTCAGGATCATGAAAAAAAGGAATTTTTTCCGAAGATGGATTATTCATTTCTTAACTTTTCTAATTTTTGTAAACCGTTAAACTCGGGGTCTTACATAAAAAAGACCCCGGGAATTAAAATTAAAATTATACCGTTATGCAACATGTCCATTTTTTATATTTGTTGCGAGGCGACTGAGCTAAATCCAGCTCCCAACTCCGCCTCATGGCGGTTATTTAAAAGGTGGTGAATACATCAGTCCGCCCCTTGTCCACAGATCGTTCAAGCCGCGTTTAATTCTTAAGGGAGTGTTTACGCCGACATTTCTCTCAAAAACTTCGCCGTAATTTCCAATCTGTTTGATAATATTATATGCCCATCTTTCACTGGAAAGCCCAAGATCCTTTCCATTTCCCGGAATAACGCCTAAGAATCTTTTTACTTTCGGGTTCTTACTTTTCAGCATTTTATCAACATTTTTAGATGTGATCCCAAGTTCTTCTGCGTCTATCATTGCAAGAACGGAATAATTTACAATATCTTTCCACTGGTTGTCACCATGGCGGACAGCAGGAGCAAGTGGTTCTTTGGAAATAATTTCAGGAAGGATTATATAATCAGCAGCATTTGGAGCAACAGCACGGGTGCCTGCAAGCTGGGAAGCATCGGAGGTTAAGCAGTCACAGCGTCCTGCAAAAAATGCCTTTGCAAGTTCTGCAGTATTTTCAATAACAACGGGATTCATCTTCATACCGTTTGTACGGAAATAATCAGCAACGTTCTGCTCCGTTGTTGTGCCGGGGAGAACACATACAGATGCGCCATTAAGCTCTTTTGCACTTTTTACACCCAGTTTTTTGCTGACAAGAAATCCCTGACCGTCATAAAAATTGACCTGGCAGAAATCAAGTCCCATTGCAGTATCACGGCTTAGAGTCTGGGTACAGTTTCTTGTAAGAACATCAATCTCTCCTGACTGAAGTGCGGTAAAACGGGTTTTTGCTGTTAAAGGAGTAAATTTAACCTTGTTTTTATCTCCAAATACAGCAACGGCAACGGCCCTTGCAGTATCAACATCAAGTCCTCTCCATACACCCTTTGAATCAGGTTTTCCAAAACCAAAAAGATCACCGTTGGCCCCGGCTTTCAGATAACCTCTTGCTAAAACATCCTGAAGTGTACCTGCTACAGAGATTCCAGATACTACAAAAACTAATGCAAGCAATGTCAAAATCCAAAGTTTTACAGCTTTTTTCATTTTATCCTCCAAAACTTAAATAATTAAAAGAATGACTCCATTGTGAACATATAAATTATATTCAACTAATGAGCCCTATACTTATAACTATGTTTTATGGCAATTAATGTTTACCATGTCAAGGAGTTTGATTGTTTAGGTAAAAAAAATCTTAGATTTAAAGTTAATTTTCAATCATATTGAGGGCAATTTTTGCTGTTCTTTCTGCAGCTCCTCTGGTTCCAAGCATTTTTCTTACCATCAAAAGTTGTGTTTTCATCATTGTAAGGGATTCTGTGTTCAAAAGTGTAATAACTTTTTTTGCTATTTTCTCACTGGTTACATCATTTTGAAGCAGTTCAGGTACTATTTGTCTTCCTGCAATAATATTTGCAAGCCCTGCATATTTTACCCTGACAAAACTTTTTGCCAAAAGATAACTTAAAAATGACATTTTATATATGATCACCATTGGAATACCGCATATTGCAGCCTCAAGGGTCACTGTACCTGATGCAGCCACAAGAAAATCAGATTTTTGAAATATTTTTACAGGATTACCCTTTACCACTTCAAATAAATTATTTTTATTGTATTTTTTAAGAATGGCATTAAAATTTTTTTTATTTACTGAATCTGCCATGGAAACAAGGAATTTGACATTGTCTGACTGCTTTTCAATAATTTTGGCTGATTTCAGCATAATTTCAAAAAGATTAGTTATTTCTGCTTCCCTCGAGCCAGGTAAAAGGCCTATGGTAAAGATTTCTTTTTTGTGATCCTGTTGAATCATCTCTTCAGTGTAATAATCAAGAAGGGGGTTGCCCACAAAGGTGAAAGGGATTTTTTCTTTTTTAAAAAGGGGCTCTTCAAATGGCAGGATCAGGGCTGCATGACTTACGTATTTTTTGATTTTTTTTATTCTTGATCTGTGCCACGCCCAGACTTTTGGTGTGATATAATAAAGCACGGGAATGGAATGCTTCCATGCAAAGGCTGCAGCTTTTAAATTAAATCCGGGATAATCAATGACAATAACAAGAGAAGGACGGTCGGTAATTACCCTTGTTTTAAAAGTATCAAAGGCTTTTTTAATGATTTTTATACGAAAGATCACTTCGGTAACGCCCATGACTGAAAGTTCATTGATATGAAAAAAAAGGTCCATACCCTCATCTTTCATCATATCACCGCCTATACCGGTTACTCTCACACATGGATCTGCCTTTTTGATTTGTTTCAGCAGTGCGGAGCCATGGAGATCACCCGAAGGCTCACCTGCAATGATCATTATATGTTTTAAATTCTTCAGAGGATTTGTTTTACATTGTGCCATTACAAAAAATCAGAATCATCCATTGCAATGACTGAGATATTACAGGAATCTGCAAGGGCAATCATTTCATCCCTGTCAAAGGCAATGCTTTTACAGGCTTCCAGCACTAACACAGATGCTCCTGCCTTGTGCATTGTCTTTATGGTTTCAACTCCCGAGGAAGGAAGATCAAATCGCAGATCCTGAATGGGTTTTGAGAGTTTAACAACAACAGCACTGCCGTCTGCAAGGCCTGCCCCCCGTTCTATTGTTGCGTCAGTTCCGTCAGCAGCTTCCACTGCAAGAACGCTGCCATTGCTGATTACAACACACTGGCCTATATCCAGGTTGCCGATTCCCCTTGCCATTTTCCAGCCGGTTATTATATCTTTTTTCTCGGCTCTATCAGGCTTTCTTTTAGTCCAGCAGCCCTTTTTCGATAGGAGTTCAGGGAAAAGAAAAGTGGAAGGTTTAATAGTTATTCCCTCCTTTTCAAGAAGATCTGCAAACGCCGTCAAAACAGAATCGTCATGTCCGTTTCTTCTTTTTGCAATAAAGGACAGTGCTTTAAGATCAGGTCTTATATCAGCAAAAATCCTGGTCTTTTTAATTGTTCCCATCATTACGGCCTGATTGATACCATTGGCCCTAAAAAATTTTATCAAACGTCCCACCTGACCAAGATGAAGCCTTTTAATGGCTGTTACATGATCGACAAGTTTATCTGATGCCTCATTTACATAGGCTGCAGCATAAACTTCATAGCCTTTTTTACCTGCCTTTTTTGAAAAAAGTAAAGGAAACTGGCCACCTCCTGCTATAAGTCCTATTTTCATAGAGCTATCTTGTAACGCCTCTGTTGGATTTTTCTATAAAATTCATAAAATTCACAACTTCCGGAATCTGTTCAACTTCTGCTTTTACACGGTCTGATGCCTGTTTTACGGTGAGGCCGATGCGGAAAACAATTCTGTATGCCCTTTTAAGGGCAAGACGCGTTGATTTTGGGAATTTTTGTCTTTTTAATCCCACATTGTTCAGCCCGTGAAGGCTGGCACGGTCTCCTGCTGCAATAACATAAGGGGGGATATCCTTTACAATGGCTGATTTTCCACCGATATAGGCAAAATCACCTATTTTTACAAATTGATGTATGCCCACAAGCCCGCCAATGGTTACATTATCCCCTACTTCAATGTGGCCGGCAAGGGTAGCGTTATTGGCAAGGATCACCTTTCTGCCTGTTTTACAGTCATGGGCTATATGGGCATAGGCCATGAGATAATTATCCTCTCCAACCTCTGTAATCCCCCCTCCAAGTTCCGTTCCACGGTTCATGGTTACAAATTCTCTTATTACTGAACCTCTGCCTATTTTAAGATAACTTTTCTCACCGTGAAATTTAAGGTCCTGGGGAGCAGCTCCTATGGAAGCATACTGAAATATTTTACAGTCAGGTCCTATGGTAACATATTGGTCTATGATTGTATAAGGGCCGATTTCAGTACCTGAACCAATATAAACATCACTTTTTACAATTGCATAGGGTCCAATAGTAACATTGGAATCTATCTCGGCGCTGGGATCTATAATCGCCGTTGGATGAATCTGGTGAGTCATTTACAATTTCCGCCTTTT
>CAZLBE010000107.1:0-6480 GCA_964557635.1 uncultured Desulfobacterales bacterium | reverse complement strand
ACATTATCAGCTTCTGTAATATGTGCAGAAGGATACCCTGCCTGGCAGATATCAACCCCGAGTTTTTCCTGAAAATAAAGAATTTTCTTCCTCTGGGAATAGCTGAAAACTATCCCGCTGTGCTGCATACCTTCACGTATGGTCTCGTCTATTGTGACAATCCTTGTCCTGTCCATTGCATCTCCCGTAACCGTTAACAGTCACTTCGCCAACTGTAAGCGTTCACTACAGTGCTGTAGATGCAAGGCGGCGGGCACAAGCAGAAGAAGTACTAAAATACTTCAAGTGCAAAGCCAACGCTGCAGGTGCAGTGCCTGTAAACGCTTACCATCTTCCTTTACTCAGAATCGAAAATATAATAACCGCCATGAGGCGGATCCGGATTGGCCCAGCCGCCTCTAAGAATCAAAGATTCTGACAAATATAGGGCCGAAGGTGCGGAATCAATTTTTATTTTAACATATTTTTAATGATAATTTGATTTAAATCTGATAATAGTCCAATTTAAGTAAATAATCCTGGGCCTCAGGATCAGGGTTTTCATGTTGGAATAACCGCCATGAGGCGGATCAGGATTTGGCCCAGATTGTCTCAAAGAATCAAAGATTCTGACAAATTATGGGTCGAAGACGCGTAGCCAATAAAAGTAACGGGTTACGTTTTATTTCATATAAAAAAAATAATAACCGTTGAGAGGCAGTGGGCACTTAAAAAGAAAGTATAATATGAATACCACATATGAAAAAGACAATTCTTCCCTTGTGGCGGACTGGAAGGCTCTCCAGAGAATTTTTATAAGGCCTGAGGATGATGAATGCAGAAAAACCCTTGTAAAATATATGGAGCAGATTCTATTCGGACTCCAGGATTTTTTAAAATTCAATGTAGGGATCACAGAGGAGATAAGCTTAAAAGAACTTACCCTTGATTTCCAGGATACAATTATCAGTAAAAACCCGGAAAAAAAACTTGCCGATGTTATTTCCGATATTATCAATGACATAGCTCCACGGGCAGTAAATGTTGCTTCTCCTTATTTTGTAGGCCACATGACAGCGGCGATCCCTTTTTTTATGGTACATCTAAAGGCCATTGTAGCGGCTTTAAACCAGAACGTGGTAAAACTTGAGACCTCAAAGGTGTTATCTGTTCTTGAACGGCAGGTTTTAGCCAAAATCCACAGACTTATTTTTAAAAAATCCAATAAATTTTATAGAAGGCATGTTCAAAGCATCGATACTACTCTTGGAAATTTTACAACAGGCGGAACAACGGCCAATCTTACTGCATTGTGGGTGGCAAGGAATCGCTTTTTCTCTTCCCGTGACAAACTGCTTGATACCGATTTTAGAGGAATTGAAGAAGATGGACTTGTCGCAGCAATGCAGGCCTATTCCCTTGAACGAGCTGTTGTCTTAGTATCGGAAAGGGGGCATTTCTCCCTTAAAAAAGCAGGGGGAATCCTTGGCATAGGAAATAAAAACGTTATCCCTGTTGGTGTTGATTCAAAACATAAAATGGACATGAAACAACTCAATAGCATTATTAAAGAACTTAAAAGGGATGGAAAAACAGGAATCATTTCCATTGTGGGGATTGCAGGAGCAACTGAAACAGGCACAATTGATCCATTATGTGACATTGCTGACCTGTGTGAGGAGCATGCCATTAATTTTCATGTGGATGCGGCATGGGGAGGGCCTGTGCTGCTTTCAGACAGGTATTCCCATCTTTTACGGGGAATTGAAAGGGCAGATTCCGTTACCATTGATGCACACAAACAGTTCTATCTTCCCATGACAAGCGGGATGGTTTATTTTCAGAATCCTTGGGCACTTGACTGCATTTCTTACCATTCCAATTATGTAAACCGTGCAGGAAGTGTTGATCTTGGGATTAAATCGCTTGAAGGCTCACGGGAGGCACAGTCCCTGATACTTGACAGTGCTTTAAAAATCATGGGCAGCCGCGGCTATGCCCTGATGATCGACCATGGAATAGAAACAGCAGCCAAATTTGCTGCGGAAATCTCAAAAAGAGAGCTTTTTGAGCTTATTACCGAACCTGAAATGAATATCCTGACTTACAGAATCGCCCCGCCATTTTTAAAAAATAAAATATCAGGCTCCAATTCACGTGAAAAAATGAAAATCGCCAGAGTCATTGATGAAATAAATATTACAGTGCAGAGAAAACAGAGGGAAGCAGGAAAAAGTTTTGTTTCAAGGACAAGGCTTAAACGCAAACCAGAAGATAAATACGGCATCGTAGTGTTAAGGTCGGTCATAATGAATCCCATGACTGACATAAATATACTGAAAGAGATTCTTGATGAGCAGGAAAAAATTTTTTCCTCTTTGTCATCTGATTGATATCCTTTCCAATTACTTTCAGCAAAAAATAATCGGAAAGGAATTAAAGAAATTTTAAAAAAAATTCTATGGTCTCAGATGAGACATTAACTTCTGATGGGCGTTATTTTTATTTCAACCCGCCTGTTTGCAGCAGCATTAGAGGATACAGGCTGTGATTCGCCAAAACCTATTGTTGTAATCCTGACAGGATCAACGCCCCTCTGGATTAAAGCATTGGCAACCGCATCAGCCCTTCTTTGTGATAATTTCATGTTGTACTCTGCAGTGCCCCTTGAATCAGTATGCCCTTCTACGCGTATTCTGGTTTGAGGGTATTGTTTTAAAATACGGGCCACCCTGTCTAACTCAGGATATGCACCGGGTTTAAGCGTAAAAGAATTAAAATTAAAAAGGAAATCCGATTTAAATGTTGCGGTAAGAACATCCTGGGATCTTCTTATGCTTGCAGCATCAGAGGCTGCCACTGCATTATTCAATGCCGCCTGCTGCCTGTCCATGTAAGCTCCTACCTGACTGCCGCCAAGGCCTCCCAATGCAGCCCCTATTCCGGCTCCCACAAGGGTGCCCTGCCTGTTATGTCCTATTGCCTGCCCTAATATGGCCCCGACTCCTGCCCCGACAAGAGCGCCCTCTTTTGTTTTTATTTCAGTGTTTGTTGTACCTGCACATGATGCAATAAAAACTGCAAGCAGTCCTGCAATAATAATTTTATAATATTTTTTCATTTTCCTATTTCTCCTTTTGCAAATGGAACATTAAACAATTTACAGGTGTTCTCCCAAATCCGATCTGCAAATAATTCAGGATTATTGCCTGTTATCTCAACAAGTTTTAAAAAAACAAATCTTACAAAACCAGGTTCATTCCTTCTTGTTTTATTTTTCTTTGGTGCAGGAGTAAGATATGGTGAATCTGTTTCAATGAGAATCCTGTCTTGTGGAATCAAAGGAACAATCTGTCTTAAAAAAGTGCCTCTTTTCTGTATAGTGACAATTCCTGTTATTCCAATATAATACCCAAGATCAAGATAAGCATACAACTCCTTTTTTGATCCGCTGAAGCAATGGATGACACCCCTTAAATTTCCTTTCCTCCTTGATTTAAGAATTTCCACAAGCCTGCCGTTTGATTCCCTTTCATGAAATATCACTGGCAGGTCCAATTCTTCAGCCGCATCTAACTGACGTTCCAGCCATTTTTCCTGAACATCTGCAGGAGAGTGCATTCTGTTAAAATCAAGCCCTGTTTCCCCCCATGCTTTAACTTTATTAGTTTTAGTCATTTTTTTAAGAATGTCAAGATTTTCCATGGAACAAAACTTTGAATCATGGGGGTGAACGCCGACTGATGCAAAAAGTTCATTGTGTTTTTCTGCAAGTTTCACAGCCTGTTTTGAACTTTTAACATCAACACCCACAATCATCATAGCTCTTACATCTGCATCATATGCACGGTCTAAAACCTCATCATAATCTTCTTCAAAGCACTTGTCATTGATATGACAATGACTGTCAAATAATTTCATTTTTACCTTTTTTTTTAGCGGTTATATCCCTGATTTAAAAAGTTCTTCGGGCCTGCCTGCATCTTTGTCAGGCCCTGGCGTATGCATGGTTGGAACCGTACCCTCTTTAAAACATTCAAACCTGATTTTTTTTGAAGATTTGCCGGGCAGCAGTCCTGTTTCAGCATCAATTTTCGCAAACACGATGCCTTCGGGAACGTTAAATGTTCTTACCGGCTTTCCGGCAAGTGCTTTTTTCATATAACCAAGCCAGATGGGACTTGCAGCTCTTGAGCCGGTTTCTCCTTTTCCAAGAGATTTTTCACTGTCAAAACCAACCCAGACTCCGGTGGTATACCTTGGTGTATACCCTAAAAACCAGGCATCATTGAGATTGTTTGTTGTGCCTGTTTTTCCTGCGGCAGGTCTTTTAAGCGCCCTAACTCTCCAGCCGGTTCCTGATTTTACAACACTTTCAAGGATATTTGTCATTATATAGGCAGTAGACATATCTATAACCTTCTGCCTGTTCATCTCAGATTTTTCCAGTATATTACCGTTTCTGTCAAGTATTTTCGTTATAAATACAGGTTCAATTCTATATCCAAGATTGGAAAAAACAGAATATGCTTTTGTAAGTTCAAGAAGAGAGACCCCTGACGAACCAAGTGAAATGGAAAGATCCCTGTTGATATCAGAATTTATGCCAAGTTTTCTTGCATAATTTATCACATAATCTATGCCAATATCCTGAAGGATTTTAATTGTAACAACATTACGCGATTCAACAAGCGCATCCCTGAAAAGTGTTGGGCCGTAGAATTTTTCTTTATAATTGTGAGGCTTCCATATAAAATTCCGTTTAGTATCCTTAAAAATAACGGGAGAATCAATAATGACAGTTGCTGCTGTATACCCCTTGTCAAGTGCCGCAGCATAGATAACAGGCTTAAATGCACTTCCGGGCTGACGTCTTGACTGAATTGCACGGTTAAACTGGCTGTTCCTGTAATCCCTGCCGCCTATCATGGCTTTAACTTCTCCTGTCTCGGCATCAATACTTAAGAGTGCCGCCTGGGCAAGGGAATCCTGCTCAAGGGAAAAAAGCCAAATATTTTTTACCTGATCTTTTTTTACTGCCTTAACCTTGACAATATCGCCTGTTTTAAAGACCTTTTCAGGAGAACGAACCTTTTTTTTCCAATATGCTGTTTCAATGTCAGGTTTTCTTGCCCATGAGATATCAGTCACCGGAATAACACCTATAACATTACCAACCCTGATCAGGGTATTTTTTTTACCGTCATCAACCTGAACTACAATGCCCTGATAAATTTTCCCTGGTTCCAGAGGTTCATGGCCGATTTGATCAGCTATTGTTTTGCTTTTACTTTCAATTTCAGATGGTGAAATATGTCCTGATGCCCCTCTGTATCCCTGACGTCTGTCCAGATCACGAAGACCTTTTTTAATTTCTTTTCTCGCTATTTTCTGTAATTCTATATTGACCGCCGTATAAATCTTAAGTCCTTTTGTGTAAAGGGCCTCTTTTCCATATTTCTTTTCAATATATCTTCTCACATATTCTGTGTAACAGGGGACTTTTTCAATAAACCAGTTTTTCCTTGGTTTTATATCAAGTTTTGTATTAATGGCATTTGTTGCCTGTATATTTGTTATATACCCATCCTGTTTCATACGGTTAAGAACGTATATCTGCCTCTGCTTTGCAAGATCCGGGTGTTTAAAGGGAGAATACCTTGTAGGGGCCTGGGGGAGCCCTGCAAGCATGGAGCATTCCGCCAGGTTCAAATCCTTTGCATGTTTACCAAAATAATTTTCCGAAGCAGATTCCACACCATAGGCGCCATGTCCAAGATAAATCTGATTTAAATAAAGATATAAAATATCATCTTTTGCAAGTCTTTTATCAATGCGATAGGCAAGTATTGCCTCTTTAAGTTTCCTCTTATAAGTTCGTTCAGGGCTTAAAAAAAATGACTTGGCAACCTGCTGGGTAATTGTACTTCCGCCCTGAACAATTTCTCCGGCTTTGACATTTTTTACAAATGCCCTTAAAATACTTACGAAATCGATTCCCATGTGCTCTCTGAACCTGGAGTCTTCTGCTGATATAAAGGCATTCTTTAAATTATCAGGCATTTCTGACAAGGAAATGACAATTCTTCTTTCCTTGTAGAATTCACCAATTTTCCTGCCGTCATCGGAATAAACATTTGTAACACATGCAGGCTTGTAATCATTTAAGGAAGTAATTTTAGGAAGGTCATGGCTGATATAGGAATAAAGTCCATAAATTCCTGCTGCAGAAAACAGAATAACTGCTGCACCAAGAATGACCATCCATTTTAAAATTGACAAAAAAATGGAGGTTTTCTTTTTTTTGCCCCTTTTTTTCAAAATCTGGGATTTGGTTTTTTGTTTTGTCATCGCACCCTGTTGTCTATTATTTTAAACATCTCCTGACAAACATATGGAGCTTTTACCAAATAATTTATAACATAGCAAGAAACTTGCCAAGTCCCCAAAGCTGACGCATGAATTTTTTTAAAAAAGCAATTCCGTATTAATTCTCAATTT
>CAZLBE010000106.1:0-6494 GCA_964557635.1 uncultured Desulfobacterales bacterium | reverse complement strand
AAGTTTTAAAAAAAATATTTAATACGGAGGAATAATGAATTTACCATGTCCAAAAGTGACAGTTATAGGCCTTGATGGGGCAACTTTTGATGTCATAGGCCCATGGTTGGCAGAAGGAAAGTTACCGGTTTTACAATCCTTAATCAGTGATGGTGTATCAGGTAAGCTCAAATCTACAATCCCCCCCATGAGTCCTGTTGCATGGCCATCTTTTTATACTGGTGTTAATCCGGGAAGTCATGGCATTTTTGATTTTTTTGCGCCAAAAAGGAAAATTCCCTTTCAAGTGATTATGAACTGTGGACTGAACTGTCATGCAACGCCATTTTGGAAATATTTTGACAATGCAGGGTATAAAGTGGGAATAATTAATGTTCCGATGACATTTCCACCCGACAAATTAAAAAAAGGATTTATGATATCAGGGCTTGATACACCGGATTTTGAAAGTAACTTTACCTGGCCGCACAGCCTGAAAGACGAGATATTAAAAAATATTGGTAAATATATCATAGAAGTCAAGCATACGCCTGAAACTACAAGTGACCCGGACAAATATTTAGACCTTATTTTTGAGGCAATAGACCTGCGTGAAAAAACAGCACTTTATTTACTGGATAAATACAAACCGGATGTCTTTACTATTATTTTTACTTCAACGGATCGGGCCCAACATACTTTATGGAAATATATGTATCCCGGACATTCCCGATATGTCCCTGGTTTTGAAAATCACGTTTTGAAAATTTTTCAACGCGTGGACCAGGCCCTTGGACGAATACTTGAAAAAACTGGTAAACAGGGCGATATTATTATCATGTCTGATCATGGTTTTCAGTCTGTGGAAAAAACAATAGATTTAAACGAATGGCTTCGCGAAAATGGATATCAGACCCTTAAAAAAATTAATTCCATGGATATCATGAAATTTTATGGTAGAGATATATATAAAAAAATTATGAAAAAATTGCCTGGTTTTTCCATCAGCGATTCAAATTGGCAAATTGAAGAACTCATAGACTGGGAAAAAACAAAAGCTTATTATGTTGGTGCATGGGGGTGTTTGTTTATCAACCTGGCAGGGCGTGAACCCTATGGAATTGTCCAGCCTGGTGAAGAGTATGATGCTCTTACCGATGAATTACAAAAAAAACTGGCTTCTTTAACGGATACTGAAAACAAAAAGAAAGTTATAAAATCTATATATAAAAATACCCAAATTTATACAGGTCCTCTTTTGGACAAAAGCCCTGATCTAACCATTATATGGAACAAAGATTACAATGGTGCAAAAACCATTTTTGACAGGTCCCGTAATATGTTAAAATCAAAAAAAGTAATCACACCATCTAATAAATTCAGTGGAGACCATGAAGAAAACGGAATATTTGTGTTTAATTCACCCAGGGGCAAAACCAATATAACAATTGAAAATGCAGAGATAATAGATATATGCCCCACGCTGTTCTATCTATTAGGTGAGAAAGTACCAACTTATTTGGATGGTCAGGTCCTTACAGAAATATTTAATGATGATTATCTATCACTTCATCCTGTTTTGTATACTGATGAACATAATATCCAAAGCAATGAACAGGAAACAGCGCTGTCCGATGAAGACAATGATATGATCGTAGATCGACTCAAAGATCTGGGGTATATAGACTAAGCTGTACTGATTTTTTTTTATTATTTGTAAACGTTTGCAGGCAATGCCCGGACTGTAAGCGTTTGCTGTTTTTTTAACTTTTACCTTAAAATAAGGAGAAACCAGCAATGAAAGTTTATCAAAAAAGTATTATTATCTTTTTAGCTTTGTTTATGTTTCTGGGATGTAAAATTTCAATACTTTATGCTTTTGAATCAAAAACAAAAATTTTATTCCAGTCTCCTTTTGGTTTTTCAACATCTTTTTATTTTGCAAAACGAAAAGCGCTGTCTCAAATGAAACAGCAACGGAGAAAAATGAAATTTAACTGGTTATCCGGGGAAATTTCTCCATATGCAACAGCCCTTGATCTTGGAGTGGCATGGGAACGCCCCTTTAATCCTGTCATAGGCTGGAAATTTATTCAAAGGGATATTAAATCTATAAGGCAAGGCACCTTTGACTGGAGCATTACGGATGCATTTTTTAAACAGGTGCCTCCCGGCCTTAATCTTATGGTTACAATTAATGTGGGCAGGAACAGGATTATTCCCGGCACGTGGCAATTCAGGGGAAAACAGGGTAAACTTATTGAAAAATTTGGTGAATTTGTACAACAGGTTGTTGAACGTTATGATGGTGATGGTATAAATGATATGCCAGGCTTAAAAAATCCGGTTAAATACTGGCAGATTGAAAATGAACCCATTGCCAATATAAAACGTCCCAAAAGAGGAGAAAGAAGGGGACAACGACGTCCGAATCTTGACTGGAAAGGATTTGCGCAGATACTAAAGACAGGATACAAAGCGATCAAAAATGCTGATAGTACAGCTTCAGTCTTAAGTGCTGGTGTCGTTTCTGCCCCGCCTGGAAAAGCAGAATGGCTTTTTGATAATTTCTGGAAACCAGCACTACAGGAATTAAATGGTCATTACATAGATATTTTTGACTTTCACTGGTACAAACCATGGAATATGTCTCATATATTTTATAACAAAATACGACGTACTTTAGATAGTAACGGATTTTCTCGAACACCGGTCTGGATGACGGAAACGGCAACAAGCAGTCAAAGAAAAGGAGAAAAAAAGCAAGCTATAGATATGGTACGAAGGATGATTTATCCGCTTTCCTATGGTGTAAAAAAAGTATTCTGGTGGAGTATGGTTGAGGGTGAACCTCCTTTTCAATGCAGACCCGTTGATTATATGGGAATTATTTATGATGGATATTGCAATGGAGATCCGGGTTATGGAATAAAAAAATTAGCTTACTATTCCTACAGAAAAATGACACATACACTTTTAGACAAAGACTTTAGCAAAATGAAAACTATTTTGAACGGTGAGAATAATATCTATGCCTACAAGATAAGCTCAGCAAACCAGGATGTTTATGTAGCATGGTGGGCATTTGAGAAAGAAAAAGAAAAAAGTACAAAATCTTTAGAACTTTCTGTTCCTGAAAACGGGAATTACACTGTTTTGGAAGCTGTACCACATTTTGATTCCGGGCAAGATATTACAAAAGGAGCAAAAGACATATTTACTTCAACTAATATTATGGTCAAAAATAATTCCCTGAGTTTTAATTTAACAGATATTCCTGTTTACATAATAAAAAATCATTAACCAATTAATATTTAACCGGATCTGCTCCATGGCGGTTTTATGAAAAGTGTAATATGAGAACACAATATGATTTACAGGTGATTGACAGAAAAATACCAACTGCATCAAACACAGGCCTTTTTTTGATTGGCAGTATTATTACTTTTATCATAACCTTGGTATCGTGCACAGCTTATGCAAATTATTATATTACTTTTTGTATATTTGGATTTTTTTTGCTGGCAGGGATTTTTCTGTACAAACCACAATATCTGTACTATTTAATTATTTTTTTTACATGTTTTTACACCGTTGTTCTGCAATTATGGTCGGATCCAAAATGCATTGTTACCATTGGTGATATTTTGATAATACTGTGCTTTTTTTGCTGGTTCACCCTGCTGATAACGAAAAGGGGATATCCATACCAGTTCAATAGTACAGATATCCCTTTAATACTTTTGATTGTTTTGGCAACTGTGTCCATGCTGTGGACAGATAATGTTCAATTCGGGGCATATCTGTTGGGAATGTTTTATATTGCCATTATATTCTTCATGTTGACAGGTACTCTTTTAAATGATTTTAAAAAAATTAAAACAGCGGCCTATTGCTATATAGGGATGGGTGTAATCAATAGTATGGTTTGCGCATGGTTCCTCCACTCACATTACTTTTACAGGGGGATTTTAGGTACTTACAAGACACATCGTGTGATGATTATTTTTAATCCTGCTGAAATACGACGGGGCCAGGGATTTCTCCATACGCTTACAACCGGATACACTCTGTCCCTGGCTTTAATTTTATTAATAGGTTTAATATATATTAACCGGTCAAGATTAACACGGATATTGCTGAGTTGTCTGGCATTTTTTATATATTCAGCTCAGATAAGTACACTTAGTAAAGGGCCTCTGCTTTCATTATTCTCAGGACTTATGGTCTTTTCACTAACTATACCAAAATTGAAAAAAAATTTGCTTATCACATGGATCTGCATTTTTGCCTTAACCATAATGGCCTTTTTTGCATCCAGAATATTAACCAATGACATAAGCAGAGCCATAGATTATACATCTAAAAACACAACAAAGACTTCAAGCAGAACAGCATCGTTAGGTTCAAGGATTATCAGGTGGGAGGATGGACTTTATGGCCTTTACCAGTCATATGGTATTGGGACAGGATCAGGAGGATATTTTTCTTATATTTCTCCTGATTTTAATTTTGATAATGCATATCTGCATGTTCTGGTAGATTATGGGTTCGTAGGGGCATGGCTGTGGCTGTGGTTTTTATATGCATCATGCCGTCGATTTATTTCGGCATATTTATACTGTACATCGAGGGAAAAAAAGCTGTATATGCTGACATTCATAGCCTGCTTTGTTACTGCCCTGGTTAATGCCATAACTTCTGTAACACATCTATTCCTTCCGTTATGGTTTGCTTTTGGTATTGGTCACGCATTAGCACATAACATAGAAAGTAAGCGTTCGCAAATTGCCTGTGAACATTTACCAGATCCGCCTCATGATTGAAGGATGCCGAATATATACTATAAAAAAGGTCATAAAATTCATGTTTTTAAATTTTGATAACTATATCAACATAATAATTAGAAGAAAATATCTCATACTTTTTGCATTAATAAGTGTTTGCATAATACCAATGCTATTGGTTTACAGTTTTACTGAATCTGTTTATAAAACATCCGGAAATATAAAAATAATGTTTTCCGATTCCCAGACATCCTACCTTTCAGGTGCCCCAAGTAATATTGCAGTGCTTAACTATTATGATAAAACACAGGTGGATGATACTTTTTTTGAAATGGTGAAAAATCCAAAATCACTTCAAAAAATTATTGCAAAATTTAAATTAACAGATAAAAACGGGAAAGCCCTGAAGCCGGATGATATTAGTATCAATAGTGAACTGTCTTTATTTTTAAAGCAGGAAGGTATAGGTGTTGATCTTGCACAAGATGCAGAGATTATAAAAGTATCAGGGTATGCAAAAACGCCTGAAAAAGCAGAAAAATTAACCAATGATGCAATTAAATATTTTTTGGAACTTTATGCAGGTATATTTAAGCACCAGGCTTTAAGCGCCCAAAAGGCACTTAAAAAAGAATTCAAACTGATCAAACAGCACATACAGGATGTGGAAAATGCAAAAATAAAATTTTGTCAAAAAAATAAACTGGTTGACTTTAAAAAAGAAGAGAGTTTTGCATTTGACCGATATTACAATTACAAGCAAAAATTAAATGACAGCCTGCGGTCTCTATCAGAATCAAAGGCGCAACTGGAAAAAATAAAGTTAATTTTGAATCAGACACCACATTTTGATGTAACAAAGGAGGTGATTCAACGCAACTCCCTTATTGATCAGTATAAAAGCCAGCTTGTTACCCTGGAAATGAACCTTGCAAAGTTAAAGGTGGAATATTTGCCGAGTCATCCGGAAATCATTGCATCGGGAAAACAGATTGAAAAATTACGCAATGCTTTAAAACTTGAATTGGCAAAAACTTTTTCCACAGAGAGCAAAACTCAGAGTACATTTTACGTTGATTTGTATCAAAATTACTATAACACAAAAATTACTATACAGGTCCTGAATACAACAATTGAACAAAGCCGTGTTCAGTTAAGCAGATATGAAGCAAAACTTAACGAACTTAAAAGGCTTGAAGCTGTTTCTGATACATTTGACCGAGAATCAACGCAATTGGAAAAAAATTATTCCATTATCAGACAAGGTATTGAGGAAACAAGGGTTATAATGAATATGAATCCAGCCAATGCTGCTGTATTAAATTATGCAGATGCCTCAATGATAGATACTGCAAAACCGTATTTCCCAAATCATGTAAAAATATTTTTTATTTTATTTTTTCTTGCTGCAAGTTTTGCTTTTTGCCTGCTTGTTCTTGCAGAAGCTACAGATCCAACAATATTTGATATTAATAATCCCCCACAGAACAAGGATTCAAAATTTTTAAGGGGTTTACCAAAATGCGGAATTTTTTCCGGATTAAGAGGTGGCATACTTTTTGATAAGGAAAAAATTTACAGGTATTTTTTTAAAAAACTCGCTTATGATAAGGCATTAAACAGTATTATTGCAGGGATCAGTGCTTACAGCAAAAATTATACGTTACCGAAAACAATGCTTTTTACGGGTGCAGATGTTAAAACAGGCACTTCAACCCTTGCATATGC
>CAZLBE010000105.1:0-6501 GCA_964557635.1 uncultured Desulfobacterales bacterium | reverse complement strand
GGGTAAAATAAGCTTCCTTATATCTTATATTTATCTTATCCATTGGATCATCAAGACTTATATGAAGTATATTCTCTCCTTTAAGAAGCCACGAAAGAGCAATATGAACAAGAAATTGTGTCTTGCCAACCCCTGCTCTTGAAAGCACTGTCCCGAATTGTCCTTTGTGAAGATTCTCCATACCCATTATCCTGATGGCCGGGCTTTTCTTTGCGAGATCCTTTCTAAGCATTTTTACCTCTCTTTATATAATATTTTTTCCAGAATTTTTACATTTCCAGCCTGACACTATTTAGTTCCTTTTGCCTTTAAAATATCATCTGCTATGGACTGGGGTACTATTTTGTAAGATAAAAATTCCATTGTAAACTGAGCTTTTCCCTGGGTTGCAGACCTTAAGACAGTGGAAAATCCAAACATTTCGGAAAGGGGAACCTGTGATTCTATAACAGATATCATGCCCTCTTCCTGGGAGCCCTGGATTATTCCCCTGCGCTGGTTGATAAGTCCCATGCATGAGCCCTGGAATTCAGGTGGTGTTTCAATAACCACCTTCATTATGGGTTCATGGATTACGGGCTTTGCCTTGGAGTATCCCTCAAGAAACGCACCCCTTGCCGCTGCCTGAAAAGCCATTTCAGATGAGTCCACTGCGTGGAAGGCACCGTCATTGATTGTAACCTTTATTCCTGTAACCGGAAATTCCATTTTAGGCCCTTTGTTCATGCAAAGTCTGAAACCTTTTTCACATGCAGGAATATACTGGGTGGGAATTTTACCACCGGTGATTTTATTAACAAATTCAAATTCATCTTCGCAGGGTTCCATGAATCCTGCAACACGGCCAAACTGACCTGCACCACCGGTTTGTTTTTTATGGGTGTAATTGAACTCAGCTTTTCTTGTAATGGTTTCTCTGTATGCAACTCTTGGCTGACCCGTTTCCACTTCAGCCTTATACTCCCTTTTCATCCTTTCAACATATACTTCAAGATGAAGCTCACCCATTCCCTGAATGATTGTTTCGCCGGTTTCCTTGTCCACATAACTTTTAAAGGTAGGATCTTCCTTTGTAAATCTGTTAATTGCCTTGGACATATTGATTTGAGATTTATTATCAACGGGTTTAATGGCAAGGGAGATAACAGGATCCATGACATGCATTGCGATCATCGTATAATTTACACCGGGACTCATGAATGTATCACCCGATGCACAGTCAACGCCAAACATGGCAGCAATATGACCTGCCGGAATTTCATCAATATCTTCCATTTCAGAAGAATGCATTCTGATGAGCCTTCCGACTTTGAATTTCCTGCCGTTTCTTGAGTTGATTAAAGTGTCACCTTTTTTTAAATCACCCTGATATACACGAATATAGGTAAGCTGGCCGTATTGACCATCCTCAAGTTTGAAAGCTAAAGCAACGGTTGGTTTGTCAAAAACACTTTCAAGGGATACAATTGCCTCCTGATTGTCTAAATCAATGGCCTCATTTTCTATATCAAGGGGAGATGGAAGAAAATTGATAACAGCATCAAGCAATGGCTGGACAGCTTTATTTTTATAAGCGGAACCCATGAGAACAGGAGTCATTTCCCTTTCAATTGTTCCCTTTCTTACCGCCTCAATTATCATCCCTTCACTGATCTCTTTTTCTTCAAGAATGGCATCGGTGAGTTCATCGGAGAATAACGAAGCAGCATCAATCATCTTTTCTCTTTTTTCAGCTGCATCATCTTTTAAATCTGCAGGAATCTCTTTTTCAACAATTTTTTCCCCGTTCTCACCCTCAAAATAAAAAGCTTTCATTTTAATGAGATCGATAATTCCTTCATGCCTGTCTTCCAGACCAATGGGTAACTGCATTGGAATCGCATTGTGACCGAGCTTTTCCCTGAGCTGCTTTACAACCCTTAACGGATTTGCACCGCTCCTGTCACATTTATTGATAAAGGCTATGCACGGAACGTTATACCTTTTCATCTGCTGATTCACGGTAATGGACTGAGACTGAACACCTGAAACCGCGCAAAGAATTAGAATAGCGCCATCAAGCACCCTTAGTGACCTTTCAACTTCAACGGTAAAATCCACATGGCCGGGAGTATCAATAATATTAATATCATGATCCTGCCATTTGCAGTGCGTAGCAGCCGAAGCAATGGTAATTCCACGCTCTTTTTCAAGCTCCATGGAATCCATGACAGCTCCTGCTCCGTCTTTCCCCCTTACCTCGTGAATTTGATGAATTCTATTTGTATAAAACAACACTCTCTCTGTAAGTGTTGTTTTACCGGAATCGATATGAGCACTGATTCCGATATTTCTGACCCTTTTTAAATCCTTAAGCATGATTAAACTTTTCCTTTGACAAAAAATTAATACGCAGTTCCGTGTCATCACCATAAAAATGACAATTCCCGGAATTACTGGTGATCTTAATGATTTTTATTTTTTTTGTGATTGATAAATAAATTAGGCTTTGTTACTAATAACACCTTGGAATTTTCAATATAACCGCCATGAAGCGTATCCGGATTTTTCAGGATTGCCTCTTAACAAATTATGGGCTGAAAGCACGAAGCAAATAGAAGTAATATGGTACATTTTATTACTTATAAATTACTTTATAAAAATTTCATGGTTATAAATATTACTATAAAATATGTCAAGAAAAAAGAAGGAGTTCTTTAATTTGATCGATTTAAAACAGAGCAGGCTCAACGATTCATGGGTAGAAATAATCAAAACCGGAGCCTGCAAACTCGGTATTTCCCTTAACTCCAATCAATTGAACTGCATCTGTTTCCATGCCAGTGAATTGATTAAATGGAATAAAAAATTTAATATCACATCCATTACAGACCCCTTTGAAATTGCAGTCAAACATTTCATTGACTGCCTTGCCATTGTGCCACACATCCCGGACAATGCAAAAGTGCTTGATATAGGTTCAGGAGGAGGTTTCCCTGGATTACCACTGAAAATAGCCAGACCCTCCACTGAAATCATAATGATAGATTCTTCAAGAAAAAAAATTTCTTTTTTAAATTTTCTAATTCGAAGTCTTGAATTAACAGGTATCAATGCAATACATACAAGGTGTGAAGACCTTTCAGAAAAAAAAGACTTTAAACACAGATTCGACTTCGTTGTGTCAAGGGCATTCACATCCCTTGAAAGATTTATTGATCTTTCCCTTCCATTTTTATCAACAAACGGAATCATACTTGCCATGAAGGGAAAAGATCCTGAAAAAGAGATGCTACCAATTCAGCAGAAAAAACTTTGCATGGAAAATATTTCCTATACCCTTCCCATGGGAAAGTACAATCGTTCCATTATTAAGGTAACTTCCAAACAATAATCAACGCGTCCTGTTTGCCCGTTTTGCCCGTTTTCACATGTTGTAATAAAATGTACATGCTTGGCCGGTGTCTTATGCTCATATTCGTTTATTTGTGACTGCAAAAGCATACCAAAGTGGGCAATGCCCGCAACCCATTTGCCCTACCAAATTTTTATCTTTTTTTAACTGGGATTAAGGACTAAGGGAACCGGAAGAAAATAATATGCGCATATCGTGCAGGACTTTTGTTTGTCATCAAGGCGTGCTAGCCCTATGTGTTAAGATAGCAGGAGCAGGTGCCTAATGAACTATGTGCCTGTTATCTCAACAAAAGAAAACGGGTAAAGGGGCAAAGATGAATGCTTCTGTCTGTATATTTTTTAATTAGTGATTTATGTATTTTAGATACATTTATGTCTCATTAATTATGACTCATATATGTATCAAGATGAATTGCCTGATTTCATATCTTACTCTGCAATGATTGTCAAAAGGCCTGTTATTAGGCTTTTGATATTATCAATACTTAAAGGGCACGTAATTTGCTGTCATTAATAACTAAGTATTGGAAGTCAGTTTTTATATAACCGTAACCGCCATGAGGCAGATCTGGATTCAGGTCTGAATTTGCCTCACAACAATTCATGAAATAAACATAATGGTTTGCGGTTTATTTCTTATAACGGCCATGAGGCCGATCTGGTTTGTTCTGGATTTACCTCAAAGAATCAAAGATTCTGACAAAAAATGAAATAAATGTAATAAGTTACATTCTATTTCATATAAACTCGTTAAAATAATGATCTGGCTTAAAATGAGAATAAAAGGAGGATATTTATGAAACTTCACGAAATAAAAAAAGATTATGATCTTGTAAATTCTGTAAACTGGGAGATGACACCTGAAGAAGCAATAGCTCTTCATCTTGAATGGGGGCAGTTAAGATCTCAGGCGTATTATAATTCAAGCAGTGATGAAACAATATATTTTGTTATTAACACATGGAAAAAAGATCCATTTCTCAGTCTTGTCAGAAGAAAAGGGTTTGATTCCGAGGAACTGGGCAAGTTCAAACTTCCTGAAAAGCTTGAAAAAGAATTTATGCAGGGGATAGGCAGATTTAAAGGTGTATATGCAGTTGATGGAAAGGTTAGAGAATGGCTTAAAAAGGAACTTGAGGTTTAAATCTTGAAATATTATTCAAAAAAATGTAAATGGTAAATTTATCTTTACGGGTTATGCCTGTATTGAAAGGGAATCTGGGACAGAAATAAAGCATGCAGGAAGCTTTTTTTTGTCTCAGTATTGTTTTCATACACAGGTCACTGGTAATGTAAAAAGAAAATGTATTAACAAATTCCGGATAAAGATGTGAAACCTTTGAGAGATGTGACCTTTTTGAGAGAAAAACTGGAGTCTGTGTATTTAGATTATAATAAGAGGGAGTATATAGATCCTGATCCGCTGCTGTTTCTGTATGATTATTCTGACAGGCAGGATATTGAAATTGCGGGTTTTATAGCTGCATGTCTTGCATATGGACGGGTTGATCAGATTATGAAAACAGTCAGACTTGTACTGGATAAGCTCAATCCTTCTCCCTTTGAATATCTTGTACAGCGGACAGAAAAAGATATCGCACGTGATTTCAAAGGTTTTCAATACAGGTTCGCAAAAGATGTTCATATTACGAGCCTTTTATCTGGTATCAAGGGAATTTTAAATCGTTTTTCGTCCATTGAAAACTGTTTCTGTGCAGGAATGTCATCGAATGATGAAACGCTGGTTCCAGGGCTTGATTTTCTCTATGACCAGATTAACAAAAAACATGGCCCGGGACCGGGACATCTTCTTGCAGATCCGAAAAAGAACAGCGCCTGTAAAAGAAGTCACCTTTTTTTGCGCTGGATGGTACGAAATGACAATGTTGATCTTGGAATATGGAAACAACTTGATTCTTCCCGTTTAATTGTGCCCCTGGACACTCACATGTATAAGACAGGGGTCATGCTGGGGTTTACAAACAGAAAAAGCCGGGATATAAAAACTGCACTTGAAATTACAAAGGGTTTCAGAGAGATTTTAAGGGAAGATCCCGTTAAATATGATTTTTGTCTTACCAGATTCGGTATCAGAAAAGGCCTGGACATGAAGGATTTGGCTGATTTTTTTAATGATGAAGATTAGGCTGACCTTTGGTCTATGCTATATGAATAAAATGCAGATGAATAAAACTCACTTATCAAGTTTTTTGATTGAAAATTTTGCAAAACGGAATAGTGTAAAATCTTTAATGTCCGGTAAAAATGTAATAATCGAGTAAAAGGATTTTTGTGAATAAGAGTAATAATGGTTGTGGCTATTATCTTCCATCTATGATTACCGGGATTCTTATTAAACGGTACAAGCGATTCCTTGCCGATGTTGAACTTGAAACAGGTGAAAAGGTGACAGTTCACTGTCCCAATTCAGGATCAATGAAGGGTTGTGCAATCCCAGGTTCAAAGATATGGCTGTCCAAAAGTGATAATTTAAAAAGAAAATACAAATACACCTGGGAACTTATTCAAACACCTGATACAATGATCGGGATCAATACTCTATTGCCCAATAAGCTTGTCAAACAAGCCATTGAAAACGGAGAGATAGAAGAATTATCCGGCTATGATCATGTCCGTGCCGAGATAAAAACAAGTGCTCATACAAGACTTGATCTGCTGCTCGAAAAAGAAACAGGTGATAAATGTTATGTGGAGATTAAAAATTGTACACTTGTAGAGGATAAAACAGCCATGTTCCCGGATGCTGTAACCATAAGGGGCCAGAAACACCTTGATGAGCTTGAACATCTTGTTTCCCTTGGCAGCAGAGGAGTTATTTTTTTTCTTATTCAGCGCATGGATGCAGAGAAATTCAGGCCTGCAGAGATGATTGATCCACTTTATGCTGCAAAATTGAAAAAAGCCGTTAAAAACGGTGTGGAGATCATCACAAGGGATACTGTCATAAACAGCCGTGTTATAAAGATAAGGAATTTTATTCCATTTGATTTTTGATAAGGGAACTTTCAAATAAAAAAATACCCATTTTTCAGGAAAAATACAGGAACAACGGGATGATTTGATTGATAGTGGGTAAATTATTAA
>CAZLBE010000104.1:0-6553 GCA_964557635.1 uncultured Desulfobacterales bacterium | reverse complement strand
GTTTCCTATAAGATCAATGATATTGAACCTGTTCTTAAGTTCTGGGACAAAAATCCACCTGAAATTCCAAATATTATTTTTAAAAATTTTAAACAAAAGAAAGGTCAGTTTCCCATTGCCGGAAGCAAGTTCTCGTCTTCTTCAAAAAACAGGACAAGGTCCCCCCAGCTTGAAGACCTGATTAAATTAAAGAAAAAGTTCAAAGTTACAATGGAAACTATTCCAATGGGAATAAATAAATCAGCTGATATCAAACCTGTTGCAAGCGTTTTCTGGATGAACTGTAATGGCAGAATAGTTCGTTTTGAAAATAATAATTATCCTGATTCCATTAATTTTGAATGGGATCCGTTAAAATGCGGTAAGGTGATCTTGCTGATTCAGCTTCCCAAGATAACTCTTGTAAAAAAATATCAGAGTTTCCTTCAATTTCTCAAAGATTTTAATTATAATTCCCATACTTTTACTTGTGATGATTTCCCTGAACAAAAGGAAAAGCTTCTCCAGCATAATGTTTCTTTCATTAAACTTACATATGTTTTTAAAGGAGAGCTTCCTTTTTTTAAAGTTAATACAGGTAATAATAATTCCATATTAAGTAAGTCAAATGCAAAGCTGCAGCCGGCAGGTCCCAATTCTCCTGACAGCGGTAAACCGGAAATGCACCACTCCGGTGCATCCGACAAATCAAACAGATCCATCAATAAAGAAGAATCAACCAAACCGATTGGAAAAAATAAAGATGAGCATTTTATTAATACGAAACAATGGATACTGGAACAGAATCCCGATTATTATACAATTCAGATGATGATAAGTTATGACAGGGGCGATATAATAAGGTTTGTAAATAATAACATATTTGAAAATGATTGCGCAATTTATAAAACTTATATAAAAAATCAGGAGATCTATAAACTTATTTACGGTAGCCATAAATCGTTTAATACGGCGGAAAAAGTATTGACAGGATTATCGGATGCTGCTTCAAGATATTCACCCTTTATCAGAAAATTTGAGTCCATCAGAAAGGAGATCAGATAGATATTATGAAATTTGATGACCTTGGAAACACACCAATATCAGAGGATTCTCCTTCGGGTAAAGATGTCCGGTATGAGCCTGATTTCGAGGCTCTGTCAGCAGAAATATCCAAACTCAGTACTCCTTCTGCAACTTCGGCCATAGACTGGAAAAAAGTCCTCTCTCTATCAGCTGCCATACTTGAGAAACAGTCTAAACATCTCCAGGTGGCATGCTACCTCTGTTATGCTCTTATTAAAACGGAAAATATAGACGGCCTTCAACAGGGAGTTCATATATTAAAAAATTTGTTGGAAAATTTCTGGGAAACAATGTATCCTCCCAAAAAGCGAATGAAAGGCAGACGCGGTATAATCATCTGGTGGGAAGAAAAAGTTTCCGATTTTATCTCAAATGCAGATTCCGTAATCTGGGAAAAGGAAAGACGTGATAAGTTTATCAATGATTTTAATGCAATTGATCAGTTTTTAGCGGATAATATGGAAGATTCTCCCCTGCTACGTCCCCTTGTCAATAAGATTAAATCCGTTGTTGAGGAAAAACCTGCAGAACCGGAGGATGTACCTGAAGAAGCTGTCGAGGATAAAGTATCGGCAGAATCCCATGAACCTGGGGAGCAGGGGGACAATCAGGATCAAAAACCTGCCCGGATGGCAAAAGATACTCCAAAGCCCCAAAAGGCAGCTTCGCAGGAAAGTTTTTCATCGGATGCTGACCCTGTTTCCATGGTTAAACAGGGGTTGGGGTTTCTTGGAAAATCCGTTTCTGGCCTGATGAAACAGGATTTTTTTAATCCTCTTCCCTACAGGCTTAACCGGATTGCCGCATGGTCTATGATTGATACTCTACCTACTGCAACGGGAGGCAAAACCATGATTTCACCTCCAGATGATAATGTGATTTCTTCAATAAATGCTTTGTACGATGCAGGTAAGTGGCAGGATCTTGCCGACATGTGTGAATCAAGGGTAAGGCAGTATCTGTTCTGGCTGGATTTGAGCAGATATGTTGCAGAGAGTATGGAACAGATGAAGCACCATAATATCAGTGAAATAATTGGCAGGGAAACATATATGTTTGTTCATATGGTACCGGGTGTTGAAAAGCTTTCATTCTCAGATGGAACTCCTTTTGCCGATACAGATACACAACAATGGTTAAAGGAAATCTGCGGCGGTGAGGCTGACGGTGGTTCTGAAAGTACTTCGCTGCAGACAGATTCAATTATGTCTGCAATCTCGGAACAGATGAAGAATGCACAGCAGATGGTTAAAGAAAAAAAGATTGATTCTGCTCTTGCTCTTTTTACTAAGCCGATGTTATGCTCTTCTTCTCAACGTGAACAATTTTTGTGGAAACTTGGATTGTGCCGCTTATTGATTAAATCAAAACAAATTAAAATAGCTGCTTCCTATATTGATGATATTATAAAAAATATTGATGAATATAAATTGGAGATATGGGAGCCTGATACTGCTGTGGAGGCATTATCATTAGTTTTAGCTGGGCTGAGACTTACGAAAAAAGATCAGAATGAAGAACTTATTGAATCAATAATTAATAAAATTGCCATGCTTGATCCTGTAAAAGCCATGGAATTTATTTAATTCATTATTAATCGCCATGAGGCGGATCTGATCCTGACCAGCCGCTTCTCAACAAATTAAGGAATAGAATGCTGTTAATTCGCATTCTGTTTCATAAAAAGAATATACTTAAAGGAGGGAATTATGGCTAAAGCAGCATCGGTTGCACCGAAAGAAAGAGTCAATATTGTATATAAACCTGCGATAGGAGATGCAAAAGAAGAGGTGGAACTTCCTCTGAAAGTACTTGTTACAGGTGATTTTACCCTTGCAGAGGATGAAACTCCAATTGAGGACAGGAAAGCGATCAATATTGATAAAGATAATTTCAACGATGTTTTAAAATCATATGATATAAAATTAGACGCTGTAGTCAAAAATGAACTTTCCGAAGAACCCGACGCAGAAATGGCTGTTAAACTTGATTTTAACAGTCTTAAGGACTTTAGCCCTGATGCAATTGTTGACAAGGTACCTGAACTGAAAAAACTTGTGAAATTGAGAACTGCTCTTAAGGCGGTAAAAGGGCCTTTGGGAAATATTCCTGAATTCAAGAAAAAGCTCAACGACATTGTTAAGGATGAGGGTGCAAGACAGAGAATTTTAAAAGAGCTCGGAGTTGAGGAATAAGGAGGTTATTAAATGGCAGAACAGGAAAAAAAACCTGAGGAACAAAAAGAGATTTCAACAGCAGAAGATTTGTCTCTTCTGGATGAAATTGTCCAGGCAACACGCTTAAAACCGGAAGATGAAGGGTATGACACGACAAAACAGGGCATTCAGGCTTTTATTGATGAACTTTTAAAACCTGAACGTGAAGGCATAAAGGTCAGCAAGAATCTGATTGATGAAATGATTACGAACATTGATTCAAAGTTAAGCCTTCAAATGAATGCCATCCTTCACAATAAGGATTTGCAGACACTTGAATCGTCCTGGCGCTCGCTTAAATATCTTGTTGATCATACGGATTTCAGGGAGAATACCAAAATTGAAATCTTAAATGTTTCAAAACAGGATCTTCTTGACGATTTTGAGGACGCTCCTGAAATTCCGAAATCAGGGCTTTACAAACTTGCATATACTGCTGAATACGGACAATTCGGTGGTCAGCCCTATGGATTGATGGTTGGAAATTATGAATTTGGACCCGGACCACAGGATATTTCCCTGCTTCAAAGTATTTCAAGCGTGTCAACCATGTCCCATGCACCGTTCATTGCAGCAGCCGGCCCAAAATTTTTTGGGCTTGACAGTTTTGAAGGACTTCCGAACCTTAAAGATCTTAATTCAATTTTTGAAGGCCCCCAATATGCTAAATGGCAGTCCTTCCGTGAATCGGAGGATTCAAGGAATATCGGGCTTACCGTACCCCATTTCCTGCTGCGCCTTCCCTATGGGCAAGACACTGTTCCGGCTAAAAGCTTTGATTTTAATGAGGATGTCACAGCAGGTAATGATGCTTTCCTGTGGGGTAACGCAGCTTTTACATTTGCATCGAGGGTGACGGAAAGTTTTGCAAAATATCGGTGGTGTGCCAATATTATAGGTCCCCAGGGCGGAGGAGCAGTTGAAGATCTTCCGCTTTACCAGTATGAATCCATGGGAGGTATTGAAACTAAAATTCCAACGGAGATTATGCTTTCGGAAAGAAAGGAATTCGAGCTTGCCGAAGAGGGCTTTATTGGCCTTACCATGAGAAAGGGCAGCGATAATGCAGCATTCTTTTCAGGCAATTCAGTCCAGAAACCAAAAAAATTTGGTAATACAAAAGAGGGAAAGGCCGCTGAATTGAATTATAAACTCGGCACGCAGCTTCCTTACAATTTTGTGGTGGGCAGGATTGCCCATTACATGAAAGTTATCCAGAGGGAAAATATAGGAACCTGGAAGGAACGGGGTGAACTCGAGGATGAGCTAAATAACTGGATCAGGCAGTATGTTTCTGACCAGGAAAAGCCGGGTCCCGGTGTAAGGAGCAGAAGGCCATTGAGAAAGGCGCAAATCGAGGTAAGTGACGTTGAAGGAGAACCCGGATGGTACAGGTGTTCACTTAAACTTCAACCCCATTTTAAATACATGGGCGCATCTTTTGAGCTCTCTCTTGTCGGCAAACTTGATAAAGCATAAGCATAGGTTTAATGGAATACGTATCTGAATATTTATTGAATGTTTTGTATTCTCGGTATGTTGATTTGATAAAAGTATAGAAGAAATTTTTACGATAAGGCACTAACGGTCATGAGGGGTAGCTGGATTGGCCAGTCACCTCGTAATAAATATAGAGATAGATGCAATAACGGCAATGAGGCCGGTCCGGATTCAGATCGAGATTTGTCCACAACAAATTATGGAATAGCATTTTGAAATTCCGCTATTTCATATCAAAAAAATATTTGCGATCTATTTCATATAAATACAATTCTTTTTTAAAAGGAGGGCAACACCATGGCAATGACATCTTATCTTAAAGTGGAAGCAAACGATCAGGGCGAGATCAAGGGAGACTGCACCCAGTCAGGAAGGGAAGACCTTATTCTTGTGTACAGTATTGATCACAAAGTGGAAATTCCAAGGGATACACATACCGGACTTCCCACGGGCCAGCGTATTCACAGGCCATTTCAGGTTATTAAACACAAAGATAAAAGTTCACCAGGATTGTTTCAGGCATGCTGTTCAGGGGAACAGATGAAAACTGAACATAAATTTTTCCGTATCACCGATACCGGTAAAGAGGAACATTATTTTACAATAAAAATGGAAAATGCCATTATCGTTGAGATGCAGGAATATAATCCAATGACTTTTCTTGAAGAAAATAAACCATATATGGATATGGAATCCATACTTTTTACCTATGAAAAGATTATATGGACATATGAGCCTGACGGTATTGAATCGGAAGATTCCTGGAAGGCACCAAGAGCTTAATCTTTATCAGGACAGGAAAATGGAAAATGGAAACAGCAAAGACAAAAAAATATTGTAAATGCTTTTCTATTTTCCATTTCTCCATATATGAAAATACCTTTGAAATTCTCGTATATTAAAAATAGTGTGTGCCATGTATGAACTTACCTTACTTGAACGTATTGCGGATCTTGAGTCTGCAAAAACGAAATTTAAGGAGAACAGTGCTGTAAAAGAGATTAAATCGATTGAACGTTATCTTGGGAAACTGCTGAATACAAACAGGGGCAGTGTTTTGATTGCAGATGATTTTGGTATGCCTGATATGACAACTTTTTCAGGAGGGGGAATTTCAGATACCATGGAACGAATTGAAAATGCAATCCTTTACACTATAAATAAATATGAGAAAAGATTATCCAGGGTAAAAATACATCTTGAATCTGGCGGCATAGATGTTTTAAATATTCATTTTCGGCTTGAAGGAGTCCTTGTAAGGCAGGATAATGTTCCGGTGTTTTTAGATTCATATGTAAGACCAGGTGGCAGAATAAGTATAAAAGAATAGACCAGATCTGAAAAAGGGGTGCTCTGATAAATTGTATAACAAATATTACCAGAATGAATTATACAAATTAAGAGAGCTTGCAAAGGATTTTGCAAAAGCACATCCTGCTGCGGCTCCAATGTTGACAAGTGAATCCGTTGATCCCGATGTTGAACGTCTTCTTGAGGGAACAGCGTTTTTAACGGGACATCTCCAGCACAAAATTGATGATGATTTCCCCGAGATTATCCATGGATTAATGGATATTATCTATCCGCATTATTTAAGACCTGTTCCATCGGTTTCAATTGTTTCTTTTTCACCCAAACCTTCATTAATGGAAAATATAATTGTGCCTGAAGGGACCTTTCTTTCTTCAAAGGAGAGAAACGGTGTAAAATGCACATTCATGACCACAACAAAAGTTCCGGTTCATCCTTTGCAGATTATTTCCGCAAAGACA
>CAZLBE010000103.1:0-6564 GCA_964557635.1 uncultured Desulfobacterales bacterium | reverse complement strand
TTAGTACGTCTGCCTGCCCGCCGCCTTGCATCTGCAGCACCCTGTAAACGCTTACCGTTGGCGGATTGACCGTGATCGGTTACACAAATATTTATAGGTGAATCAAAATTTTCTGCAACAAGGTCAAAACAGGTTTTCTGTGATATATGTTTTATCGATTCAGCCCTTATTGAGGCATTTTCCGATATACCCGTTAAAATAATTTTTTTAAGGCCAGAACTTTTTTCTGCTTTTTCTGCAATAATCTTCCAGCGCTTATCATCACAGTTTATGATTGCTGTTCCGCCTTTTACAACAAAATCAAAAATTTCAGCCTTTGCCTCTGCAACGTCCAAAACAGTTCCAAGCCCCTCAAGATGGGCTTTGGCAGTATTTGTAATAATGGCTATATCAGGAGCTGCCATTTCTGAAAGCCCTGAAAGTTCCCCTTTATGGTTCATGCCCATTTCAACAACTGCCCATTGATGTTCACTGGAAAGCTTTAAAAGAGTAAGGGGCACCCCTATTTCATTATTAAAATTTCCCTTTGTTGAAAGTGTATTAAACCTTGTCTTAAAAATTTCTGCTGTCATCTGCCTTGTGGATGTTTTGCCATTGGAGCCTGTTATGGCAACAAGTTTAACTTTTGACCTGATACGCTGAAATTTTGCAAGCATGCCAAGGGCTTTAACAGTATTATCCACCTTAAACAGAGTTATTCCATTCTTTTTAATGGTTTTTTCAATGGATTTGACAAAATCATCAAAAAATTCTGCTTCGACAACAAAGCCTTTTATCCCCTGATCTGCAAGTTTTTCAATAAAATCATGTCCGTTAAAATTTTCCCCTTTTAAGGCAAGAAAAAGTTCATCATTTTTAATGGATCTTGAATCCGTTGAGACCCCTGAAAAAACATATCTGCCCTCTTCCCCTGTTTTTACAGCAGGAAACACATCAAAATCCTCTTTTAAGTTAAGGGCATTGACAATATCGGAAAACGTCCACAGTATGGGCTTAAATTCTTTCATTTCTTTTCTCCCATAAAATCAACCAATGCATTTTTAAGTACTTTCCTGTCATCAAAATCGATGGTGCCGGTGTTCAGCACCTGATATGTTTCATGGCCCTTGCCTGCCACAACAATGATGTCATTTTCCCGGGAAACGGCAAGGGCTGTCTCAATGGCTGTTTTTCTGTCAGGATTTACAAAATAGCCTTTATCTTTAAACCCGCTTTTTATTTCTGCAGCGCTGTATTCAACAATATCACTTGCTTTCATGCCCTTTAAAATATCCTCTATAATGGACATGGGTTCTTCACTTCTTGGGTTATCCGAGGTAACAATGGCAAAATCACTGTATTTTACTGCAATTTCTCCCATTAAAGGCCTTTTCTTTCTGTCCCTGTCCCCGCCGCATCCAAAAACAGATATAAGCCTTGCAGGCGCCATTTTCTTTAAGGTTTCAAGTATATTTTCCAGGGCATCGGGGGTGTGTGCATAATCAACGAAAACAGCTCTCTTAACTGAATTATCAACTCTTTCAAGTCTTCCCGGAACAGAGGAACATTTTTCAATTCCCCGGATGATAATTTCAGGGGCTATGCCAAGGCCGTAGGCAACGCCTGCTGCGGAAAGTATGTTTTCCAGATTAAAATGACCGGTAAGGCCTGATTTAAAAGAAAAATCCTTTTCGTTCAGCCTGATTTTTCCCTGCATTCCGTTGATATCTTCTTTAACATCAAAGCTTTTAATGTCCGATTCTGTATTTTTGTCCGTGCTTGTTGTGATAAGCTTTACCGTAACGCTTGCGGCAATTTTTCTTCCATATTCAGAGTCTATATTTATTACTGCTAATGCCGTGGCTGCCTTTGGTCCCTTTGATAAAAATTTTGTAAAAAATCTTTTTTTACATGAAAAATATTTTGCCATGGTTTTATGATAGTCAAGGTGATCCTGGGTTAAATTGGTAAAAACGCCAACATCAAAGCTGCACCCTGCAATGCGGTTAAGGTCTATACCATGGGAAGACACCTCCATGACAACATGGGTTACCCCTGCATTTTTCATTTTAAAAAGCACTTTCTGCAGATCAATTGATTCAGGCGTTGTAACGGATGCATCAAATGTTTTCCCGCCGTACCTCATATTCACAGTGCCAATCACACCGGAATAAATTTTTGCTGCATTAAAAATACTTTCCAGAATCCATGCTGTTGTTGTTTTTCCATTGGTTCCGGTAATACCTGTCAGGCATATTTTTTCAGAAGGATTGCCGTAAAATCTTGCAGCAATTGCAGCCATTGCTTTTCTGCTGTCCTTAACCTCTATCACCTTTGGATTGCCCTGAATTCTCTTCTCGGAAATTACTGCAGATGCGCCTCTTTCAAATGCATCATCAATATAATCATGCCCGTCTGTTTTAAACCCTTTTACGGCAATGAAAAGACCGCCCGGCTTTACATAACGTGAATTACAATGTATGGAACTTATCTCAGGATCGGATCGTGCATCGGTATCCATGGAAAACATCCTTTCCCACACGGGTACACATCCTTTTATCAAATAAGACAGTTTCAACGGGTTGCTCCATTAAAATTTTCCGCCACAAGTTTCCCAGAATTCAGGTCCGGCGGAATATGAAAATAATTTAAAGTTTCACTCATAATCTTTTTAAAGGCAGGCGCTGCCACAACGCCTCCGTAATGACTTTTTTTAGGTTCATCTATAACCACAAGTGCTGCAAGCTGCGGGTTTTCTTCAGGTACAAACCCCGTAAACACCGCAGTGTACTTGTTTTTTGCATAGCCCCTGCCGTTTTTTGCAGCTTTTTGAGCAGTACCTGTTTTACCGCACACAGAATATCCGTCAATGGCAGCTTCTGTTCCGGTGCCGTTTTCCTCAACAACCGAACGCATCATATGCCTTACACGGGCAGCAGTATCCGCCGAGATCACCCTTGCCACGGGCTTTGGCATATATTTTTTTTTAATTGCGCCATCATTTGCAATAATTTCTTTTACAATAAGAGGCTTCATTAACACGCCATTGTCAGCAATTGCCGATATTCCGGTGATAAGCTGAAGCGCTGAAACCGATATCCCCTGACCAAATGCAATGGCTCCTTCATCAATATCGGACCATCTGCCATAGGGGATCAAAAGCCCCGGGGTTTCACCGGGACAATCCACAGATGTTTTTCTGCCAAAACCAAACATCAAAAGAGCATCATACAGGGTTTTTCTTCCTATTGTTTCAGATACTTTTGCAGCACCGATGTTGCTTGAATATTTCACGATCTGGCTTAAAGTAAGCCAGCCGTGGGAATGGGTATCATGAATAACAAATTTTCCCAGGCTGTAAGCCCCGTTTTCACAGAAAAATATTGACTTTTGAGTACAAAACCCCTTGTCCATTGCAACGGATGCCACAAAAACCTTCATTACAGAGCCAGGTTCAAAGGGGTCAGTCACCGCCCTGTTCCGCCATGTTCCGCGCTTAAAACCTGAAAATGAATTGGGATTAAATTCAGGAAAAAGCGCCATGGCAAGAATCTCTCCCGTTGAAGGCCTCATGACGATTGCCATACCGGATTTTGCATCATTTTCCATAACAGCTTTTTTCAGGGCTGTTTCACATATATACTGGATTGTCCCGTCAATTGTAAGCACAAGGGATTCTCCCCTGAACCGCTGTTCAAAAATTTTATCATAACCGAGATTATTACCTTTCCCATCCTTTGTTATGCTTATTTTTATTTTACGTCCCTTAAGAACGGAATCAAAACGATATTCAAGGCCTTCAAGGCCGGAATTATCATTTCCTGTAAATCCTATAACCTGGGCTGCAAGATTTCTGTTAGGATAAAACCGCACCACATCTTTTTTAAAAAACAGGCCATTTATATCAAGCCCATCTATCCTTGTTTTCAGGTCAGGAGAAATATTTTTCTTTAATAAAAGAAAATGTCTCTTTGTTTTAATTTTTTTTTCAAGGATGTGCCTGTTCATTCCAACAAGGGGGGCAAGTTTTTTTGAATCAATAATTGTATTTTTAATTTTTGCAGGATTGCAGGCAAGGGAAAGCGCATCAATTGTAGTGGCGAGTTTATTCATGTTCCTGTCAAGGATATCCCCTCTTTTCCCCTTGATTAAATCATACCCCGTATATTCATGCTCAGCTTTGCCGGTAAGATCATTTTTTTCAAGTACCTGTATTTTAAAAGCAGTGCCTCCGAGAAGCCCGATAAGCAAAAGCAGACCCACTTCAATCACAACAATCCTAATCTGAATTTTTTTATCGGTTTTTTTTGACACGGCTTCCTGACTCTTTATCTGTTTTTTCCATTGTTCATGTAAATAATACGATCATGTGACGGCATAACAAGCCCAAGCCTTTGTCCGGCTATTTTAAATATTCTTACCGGAGAAGAAAGTCTTGTTTTCTCCAGCATAAGCTCGGCACGGTAAGCTTTTAATTTTTTCTGAATTTTCTCAGCCTCTGTTATTCTATATCCGGCACTTGTACATGCCACCCTTGCTCCTGTGTAAAAGAACAATTCAGATAAAAAAATAAAAAGGATGCCTAACCATTTAATAAATTTCTTGTTCTTAGCCTTTTTATCCTTATTATATGAAGCTTTATTCTTTTTTATTCGATTCTCAACAACCATTTTGGTTACAGCCTTTCTGCAACCCGAAGCACAGCACTTCTGGCCATGGGATTGGACATGATTTCCTTATCTGTCGGTCTGAAGGGCTTTTTTGATATGGATTTCAAACTTTGCTTAAACCCGCAGATACATTCAGGAAAATCCCTTGGACAGGTACAGCCGTTCTCAAAGGACCTTATTTTCTGTTTTACAATTCTGTCTTCAAGGGAATGAAATGCAATAACGCAGAGCCTTCCATGCCGGTTAAGAAGCTCTGGCACAGCATCCATAAAAGTCTCAAGTTTTTCCAATTCTCTGTTCACGGCAATTCTCAAAGCCTGAAAAGTCCTTGTTGCAGGATGAATTTTCATGGCATGGGCTATTTTTGCAGGGACCGCTTTTTGTACAATACAGGCAAGTTCCTTGCTGGTTTTCAAGGGCTTTGCCTGCCTTGCCTTAACAATCTGCCTTGCAATCCGCCTTGACATGCGCTCCTCCCCATATTTAAAAAAGATGTCCGCCAACTTTTTTTCGGAAAATGAATTAACAATATCAGCTGCCGTTCTGCCGCTCCTTATATCCATTCTCATATCAAGTGGTTCATCCTTTTGAAAACTGAACCCCCTTTTACCGTTCCTAAGCTGATGAAGTGAAAGCCCTAAATCAAGAAGAATGCCATCCACTCCTTTCACATGGACAGATTCGAGAATAGATGGGAGAGCAGAAAAATTATCATGGAACAGAACAAAATTTCCAGCAAAGGGTTTTAAAACTTTTTCCGCATTTTTAATGGCATCAATATCCTGATCAATACCTATTAATTTCCCGCCTGGCTGTATAGCCTGAATGATCTGTATTGCATGTCCTGAACCGCCAAGGGTGCAATCAACAACAATTTGCCCTTTGGAAAGATTTAAGTTTTCCATCACTTCATAGGGCATCACCGATGTATGCTCAAAAATCATCTGCTATAATCCAAGTGAAGCTATTTCTTCTCTTACTTCATCATTTTCAAGACTTTTCTCTATTTTCCGGTTTTCTTTCTGCCACCTTTGCTTTGCCCATATTTCAAAATGGTCCAGCACGCCTACAATAACAATTTCTTTTGTAATATCAGCATATTCTCTCAAAGTCTGAGGAATAAGTATCCTGTCCTGTTTATCACATATGCATTCACAGGCATTACCAAGGAAAAATCTTTTAAACTGGCGCATATTCCTGCTCTTTGCCGAAAGTATCTTTTTTTCTATGCGCATCCATTCATTAAATGTGTACGCGTACAAACTTCCGTCCATGTTCGAGACCATCACACCTTTTTTACCGCCAGCTGCTATAATAGCCCTGAACCTTGCAGGAATTATTATACGGCCCTTTGGGTCTATGGTATGAAAAGAACTTGATCTGAACATTGCTCTTATGCCCCTGAAATATATTTTTTCACTTTACTCTACTTTACTCCACTTTGAAACACATCTATTACGAATATTAAAAGCTAAGTCAAGATAAATTTTATTTTTTTCATAAAACAACTTCGAGGCGGAGCTGGGATCAAGAGACAAGAAACAAGAGATAGAAGACAAGAAACAAGATACAAGAAAGAGATGCATATTTGCGCTTTGTTTCTTGATACCAATTTCTTCTAACTGCTCAGATTACCTCTAAGAATCAAAGATTGTGAAAAATTATGGAATAAGCATAATAAGCTACATTTTATTTAATGTAACCGCCATTAGTCAGATCTGGATCAAAATCAAGCGACCTCTAAGAATCAAAGATTCTGACAAATTATGAAAATGGTAATGGTATAATGCCGCCCCCTGTGGGTGATAGAACCAGCCCTGGATAGTCGGCGGGAATCTTGCCTTGCCGGTCTAAAGCAAAAGGAACTGCGGTCAAGTATGTCCTCAAACAGCCTGCGCTTCTTAACGCCCGGCAA
>CAZLBE010000102.1:0-6634 GCA_964557635.1 uncultured Desulfobacterales bacterium | reverse complement strand
TGTGAGCAGGCCAAAATGGGCGAAGATGAGGTGCTGGCCGAATATTTACAAAAAATGAAAAATCCATGACAAGAGTTATTACAATTACAAGCGGTAAAGGAGGGGTCGGCAAAACCTCCATTACTTTAAATCTTGCCCTTGCCATGGCTGCAAAAGGGTTTCGTACTGCTGTGTTTGATGCTGATCTTGGTCTGGCAAATATTAATATTTTAACCGGTATTTACCCGGAAAAACACCTTGTAGATGTCCTGGAGGGGCGATGTAAACTTGAGGATATTATCATAAAAAATTATAAGGGCATTGATATCATTCCGGGAAGTACAGGCATTGAAAAACTTGCAAACCTTGAACCGCGTATGTCCCGGGAACTGATAAAATCTTTTTTAGCCTTTAATGCCTATGATTATATTTTTTTTGATACCTCAGCAGGCATTTCAACCCAGGTCATCTCCTTCTGTATGGCTTCCAATGAGATATATCTTATTATTACAGGACAGCCAACATCTGTGACAGATGCCTATTCCATGCTCAAGGTTCTTTCAAACAACAAATATGACAACCCGGTAAATATAATTTTAAATCAGATTAATTCAGCTGAAGAGGCGCGTCACATTTATAAAAGGCTTAACAATACAGTTCAAAAATTTTTATCTGTCACATTGAAACCTGCAGGCGTTGTGGTCACCGACAGACAGGTAACAATGGCTGTAAATGCGCAGATCCCTTTTGTAATGCTGTTCCCCGATTCAAGGGCATCCCAGTGTATTAATATGATAGCAAAAAAAATACAGAACAATCAACATAACAAGCATTTACCCCTGACACTCTTCTTTAAAAAATGTTTTTCATTTCTTCCGGGAAATCATTATAATGATAATCAGTATGATGCAGCCGGCAACTATTATGATGCCGGAAAATATCAAGATATTGAAGAAAACAAGCCAAAACAGGCATATGAAAAAAAGAAAAGTTCATTAAATAAGGAAATTGAAATAAAATTGAATGAAATTGAATCCGGTTTTTTTGCACTTGCAGATCAATTTTGCAGCGTAAAAAAATTGATTGAAAAAAGCCGGGGAAATAAAACAAAAATTCTTGATTTTGAACAGTGGCTTAAGAACAGGACATTTAAATGATGAATTTCACCTCTTGTATTTCATATATTTTGCTTTTTTATTGTATCGATATTCAGAATACCCCGTCAATTTTTTGTCAAAATTTTTGATTCTTTTAGGCCGTATTGAGTATTCAGATCGGTCTCATGGAGTTATCAGAATATGGCACAGATGCCTTATAAATTGTTGAGTTGCCCCTGATGGTGTAATTTTGCAGACAAAATGGGATAAAGACCGAATGACCCGGTAAAACAGAAATTTCATTTTTTCCTTTAAAACCGGAAATAACGGCATTGCCCTCTGTGCACAAAAGGATTTCAACGGTTTTATTTCCATTACAGGTATAGACCTCATTTTTTTTTATTGTGATGACACTCAGGGTAAACTCCTCTGCGGCAGTGTTATATATTTTTTCATATGCATTTATTCTTTCCGGTAAAAGTATGTCCGGTTCTTTTTCACTGAAATTCAAAATTTCAAAAAGTTCTGGCAGATCAATATATTTTTTGGTAAGCCCGCCCCTTAGAACATTATCCGAATTGGCCATTAATTCAACTCCCATGCCTTTAAGGTAGCTGTGCAGCTGTCCTGCCGGAATAAACATGGCCTGTCCCGGCTCAAGGCAAACCAGGTTCAAAATTAAGGGAGAAAAAATTCCAATATCGCCCGGGTAGTGCTTATGAAGTTTGATCATCCATTCATATGCCATATCATGATCCGGAAGCTCGACAAGTTTTTCTGCCTTGTTAATGGCCTCTGAGATAATTTCCTGTTTCTGATTCTTTCCCATAGTTAATAGAGCTGAAAAAAATGTTTTCAACCCCGTTGAATCCTGATTATTCTGCAGATGGTTAAGTTTAGTTCTAAAAGCCACAGGACAGACTTTATCCATTAGTTTAATAATACCTGAAATCTTACGGAAACCGTTTAAAGCATAAAAAGAAGTTAAAGCACATATACATTCAGGCTTATGATTTCTGTCTTTATAGTTCCTGTTAAAAGCATTCAATAAAATTTTCAGTTTATTTTCTTTTTCAAAGCCCTTTTCTGCATGGATTTTATCCGGGTGAGCCTGAATTGACAAGGGGTTTGATGCTGCAAGTATTTTAAACAAGAAAGGCAGTGTGTTGCTGTACTTTTCCGCAGTGCCACTGCCTAAAATTTTTTCGGGCTCTTTTTGTATTAATTTAAACAAAGAGACCATACCCCCATTATATCTTATTTTGGAAGATGCTTCAGGATGTGCTCCCATCCATAATTCTGCCCAGGGTTCTGTTCCATAACCTGTTTTTGATCCAGTCAGTTGATAAATAGCTGTTTTTGATCCCCAAGCATATTTCTGAATGATATTTTCCATTAAATAGATATTTTCCATCTTAAATCCTCATGTGAATATGTTGATCATGTTGACACTTTTAATCAAAAGAACCTGTCTGTCAGGTATTTCTATTTCGGTTGATCAATCTGACAATGGTTTTTATTATAATAAAAAGCGAAAGTGTTGAAATCAAAGACGGTAACCAGAGAAAATTTTTGTAAATAATATTTCCCGCTGCTGTGAATATTCCCGATAATCCAAACAAAAAGAAAACAACACAGATCAGGATAACTATCCAGCAAAGAAAAGTTGAGTCATACCAGGGTATGATTCTGTTCTGGTAAAATGAATTATGGTCAAGCTTCATATTGTCTTGGACTTCCTCTATTAAAATGATTATAACCGCCATGAGGCGGATCTATATTTGCCCAGATTTACCCCACAACAAAGCATGGGCCAAAGGCGCGTATGCCAAAACCCGCTCTGATATCTGGATTTTTTCATATAACGGCCATGAGGCGGATCTGGATTTGTCCCAGATTGCCTAAAAGAATCAAAAATTCTGACAAATTATGGGCCGAAGGCGCGAAGCCAATAAAAGTAATGGGTTACGTTTTATTTCATATAAAAAAAAAGAGAAACCATAAAATATTTAAGAGGAAAAAATGCCTGAGCGTATTATTATTATAGGAGCTGTAGCACTTGGCCCTAAAGTTGCCTGCAGACTGGGACGTCTTGACCCTGACGCAGAAATTACCATGATTGACAGAGATAATCTTGTGTCCTATGGAGGATGCGGCATACCATATTATGTTGGAGGAGATGTTTCAGACCTTGAAGGCCTGTATTCAACCATTGCACATGCTGTAAGGGATAAAGATTTTTTTAAAAACGATAAAAGAGTTGATGTAATCACTGAAGTGGAGGTTACGGCAATAGACAGAAAAAACAAGAAACTTACCGTACGCCGCCTGAAAGATGGGTCAACCGGTGAAATGGCGTATGACAAACTTGTTATTGCAACCGGAGCAACCCCTGTAAGGCCACCTTTCCCAGGCGCAAATCTTCCCAATGTTTTTACTGTTTCAAATCTTCATAATGCAAAGGCAATAAAAGACATTATATCAAAGGGAAAGGCTGAAAATGCCGTTGTAATTGGTGCAGGAGCCATTGGCATTGAAATGGCCGAAGCATTAACCGATCTATGGGGAATTGACACCACAATTATAGAAATGGCCGACCATGTTCTTCCCCAGGCCCTTGGCAGAAATCTTGCCAGGGTTGTGGAAAAACATTTAAGAGATAATGATGTAAAGGTGATGGTGTCGGAAAGAGTTGTCAGTATAAACGGTGATCCTGAAACAGGAGTTACATCCGTCGATACAACAACGGGAGCCATACCCTGTGATCTTGTTATCCTTGCCGCAGGGATCAGGCCTAATTCAGAGCTTGCTGCAGATGCAGGCCTTGCCATTGGAAGAAATAAAGGCATTCTTGTTGACCAGTGCATGCGTACCACAGATCCTGACATATATGCCGGAGGGGACTGCGCAGAAATAATTAACCTTGTAAGCGGACAGACTGTTTTAATGCCCTTGGGCTCCCTTGCAAACCGGCAGGGAAGAATTATTGCAACAAATATCAAGGGCGGATGTGATCATTTCAAAGGCAGCGTGGGAACTTTCTGTTTGAAAGTTTTTGATCTTGGTGTTGCAAAGGCTGGGCTTACGTTTAAGCAAGCAAAAGATGCAGGATTTGATCCTGTTTATGCAATTGTTGCCCAGCATGACAGGGCACATTTTTATCCTGATTCAGGGTTCATGTACATTAAATTAATTGCAGACAGAAGCACAAAAAGAATTCTTGGCATAGAAGCAGCAGGCCCCCAGGGGGATGCTGTAAAAGCAAGGGTTGATGCCGTTGCAGTGATGCTTCAATTTAACGCTGTGGTAAGTGACATATGTACACTTGAGGCCGGATATTCACCCCCGTATGCTTCTGCCATGGATATCATAAATAACGCGGGCAACACTCTTGATAATACGATTAAAGGCAGTCATATACCCATTGATCCAATCGATTTCTTAAAAGAATTTGAGGAAGAAAAAACACGGGTATTGGATATAAGAAGCACAATACAGGCAGAACCATTTGTAAAAAAATACGGCGACAGATGGATTAATATCCCCCAGGATGAATTCAGAAACAGAGTGGATGAAGTTCCAAAGGATGAGCCATTGTGCCTGCTTTGCGGTTCAGGTCCGAGATCCTACGAGGTTCAGCTTATTATGGCCCAGCATGGAATCTATAATACCAAAAACATTCAGGGCGGTTATGGAATGCTTCTTGCCATCCATGCTCCGCTTGTTTGATTTAAGGAACTTAAAAAAAAATGGAAGATCTTAAACAATTTATTGAACAATGGAAAGATGATGAATCAGGAATAAAAAAGGCATTTAAGGAAATATCAGACCATATTTTAAAAATGGATAATATTTCAATTGAATTTAATGCAAGGCCCGGAATAACCTATTCCCTCAGGCCAGTACACAAAAATCAGAAAAAACGCTCCCTTTTTGCAATGGCAGATGTGATAGATGATGATCCTGAAGCAAGATGGCTTTCAGTTTGTTTTTACGGAGAAATGATCAATGATCCTGAAGAGCAGGGAGATCTTATCCCTGATGGGCTTCTTGGAGAAGACGGGTATTGTTTTGACCTTGACGAATATGACAGGGATAAATTGAATTACCTGGAAAAAAGACTTGATGAGGCATATGAGTCAGCAGCGGCTGAATCGTAACAAAAGTTCTCATAATCGCTGATCAAGCGCTGTGCCTGGGTTTTTGATTGAATCCTTGACAGATCCCGCCTGAATCCCGATGCGCCGGGCAGACTTTTGACACACCAGACAAGTCTGCCCCTGAGCATTCTGCATCCGTGTTCTTCTCCGAAATAATCGATATAGGAAAATAAAAGGTCTCTTATTATTTTGAATTTAATCTTTAAAGAAGCGCAATCTGCGTGATCCGGATTTTGTGCATCTTCATTTGGATCGTTTTGGGCATTTGGGTCGTTTTGGATATTTGGATTGTTTTGAACATTTGAGGTATTTTGATTATTTAAAATGTTTTGATTTGATGCATTCCGCTTCAACAGTGCGTTTACTTCTGAAAAAATACAGGGATTGCCCATGGCAGCCCTTCCTATCATAATAGCATCGCAGCCGGTTTCTTCCAGCATTTTTATTCCATCTTCTCCGGTGATGATATCTCCATTACCAATGACTGGTATTTTAAGGTGCTGTTTCAGCCTTTTAATTAAATGCCAGTCAGCTTTTCCCTTAAAGCCCTGTGATGCAGTCCTAGGATGTATGGCAATCGCATCCACCCCGTTATGTTCGGCAATTTCACCAATGGCTATTGCCTGATCCCCTGAAATGTCAAATCCCGATCGTATTTTAATGGTGAAAGGCATTGAAATGGCATTTCTCACGGCTTTTATGAGTTTTTCAGCAGCAGGACCATCTTTCATAAGGGCAACACCTGCCCCTGTTTTAACAATTTTTTTAACGCTGCACCCGAAATTTATATCGATAATATCAGCAAAATTTTTCTGTTCAATGATTTTTGCAGCCTCTGCCATTGAATCGGGATCTGCACCGAATATCTGGACGCACAGTGGCCTTTCCTCTTTTTTTGAATCAAGCAGTCTGAAAGTTTTTTCTGAATTGTAAAGAAGACCTTTAGAGCTTATCATTTCAGTACAGACAAGGGAGCAGCCCCATTTTTTGGCTATCATTCTGAAGGGAAGATTTGTTATACCTGCAAGTGGAGCAAGAATGGTTTTTCCGTCAAGTTCAAGGTTTTTAATTTTCATAAATTACTATTGCACCTTTTGAGTGCCTTATCTCTCAGTTTCTGTCAAAAAAACAAAAAAATCGTTGATATGAGTTGTCAGTTATCACAGTTATCAGTTGTCAGTTGTCAGTAAAAGTATATCGACATTAATCTATCATCCTTAGAATATAGGAGGAAACCAAAGATCTTTAATATCTTGAAAATGTTTATACCAATCTGCACATAATCGTGAAGACCGCTTACATACTTCCATATCCTCAAATTTCAAAATAACGGTCATAAGGCCGATCTGGATTGGCCCAGATTTGCCTCAAAGAATCAAAGATTCTGACAAATTATGG
>CAZLBE010000101.1:0-6669 GCA_964557635.1 uncultured Desulfobacterales bacterium | reverse complement strand
CTTTTTTAAGTTTTTCTATCTGTCTCTGCATATGTACTGACATTATGTTCTCCTTTCAACAGCATTTTTTTGGCTACGCGCCTTCGGCCCTATATTTGTCAGAATCTTTTATTCTTAGAGGCGGCCGGGCAAGTCCAGATCCGCCTCATGGCGGTTATATCAAGCCTGATTTATCCAATTGTGGAAGTATATATTTTTTTAGTTAGAGTTTTGTAAGCACAGTATTAGTATTTAATGAGTTTAAAACCACAGATTCTCAGAAGATTTTTCAACAAATACAGGGTCAAAGACGCGTAGCCAAATCTTCTTTTCCAACTAACTTTTAAAGAGGATTCACCAGGCATTGCAATACAAGACACCCGAATCAATCTATTGGCTATAGCTATTGGAGGTAAATTCGCTGAAAGTTAAAAGGAATTCTATCCTATAAAAACCAAAGAGTTGCAACGTAATAAATTATCATTGAAACAAAATCCGGATCAAGGGTTTAAACCCAAGGTTAAACTTTACTTTACAAAGACTTTCATATAAAAAAAATAAGAACAGCAAAATTAAGAACAATCACCAATTTTAAGAAATTTTAAAAACGTGGAGTATACCCTATTTTGGAGACAATTATGAACAAGGACAAGTATATTTTGACCATGCTGGTGGAAAATGAACCTGGTGTAACCGCCAGGATTACAGGGCTTTTTGCCGGACGCGGTTACAATATTGAAACGATATGCGGGGCTCCAACAGCCAATCCCAAAATGTCCAGAATTACCATCACAACAACTGCCAGGCCTCTTCAATTGGAACAGTGCATGAAACAGATCAAGCGCCTTGTAAACGTCATTAAACTGCGAGACATGACAGGCGAAAAGGCTGTAAAACGTGAAATGGCTATTGTTTGTGTTAAAGTGCCGCCTGAATCCCGGGAAAAAATTGAAAAAATTATTGAAGCCTATGGAGGCAGAATAATGGACAGGGGTCAGCAGTTTTATATTTTTGAGGTCACAGGAGACGAATACGCTATTGATGAACTGCTTGCCCTGCTTGAACCCTTTGGTATTAAGAAATTAGCCAGATCAGGGGTGCTGGCTCTTTATAAAGAGTCAGCTGCATAACTGAAAGCATATCTGGCACTTTCGGATTAGTGCCTTACCCCTGAATTTCTGTAATAAAAAACAAGAAATTGAGTCAGGTACCTGGATTGCGGGCATAGTTCGCTTTAGTTTTTTCCGGCCGGAGAAAGGTTGCTTTCTCCGACCATATTTTTTAAATTTTCCGGTCATATCTCCGGCTGCACATGTTTCTCCGGCTGCACATGTTAAATTGTATCCTTAATGGCGGCCTGGGCTGCAGCAAGGCGTGCAATGGGAACCCTGAAAGGGGAGCAGCTCACATAGGTTAAGCCGGTTCTGTGACAGAACTCAACAGATGCAGGATCTCCGCCATGCTCACCGCAGATGCCAAGCTTAATATTTGGTCTTGTTTTTCTTCCTTTTTCCACAGCAGTTTCAATGAGGCTTCCAACTGCTTCCTGGTCAAGTGTTTCAAAGGGGTCATATGTAAGAATAGTATTATCGATATAATCGTTCATAAATGAGCCAATATCGTCCCTGCTGAATCCAAATGTCATCTGAGTTAAATCATTGGTGCCAAAGGAAAAAAACTCTGCATGTTCAGCCATTTTATCTGCTATCAGGGCAGCTCTCGGGATTTCAATCATAGTCCCGAACTGGTGCTTTATGGAATCAATATTAAATTTTTTCAGTACATCCTTGTAAACCTTTTCAACAATATTTTTTGTAAACAAAAGTTCTTTTTCATTACATGTCACGGGAACCATGATTTCAGGCAGAGGGTTTTTCCCTTTTTTAATCAATTCTGCTGCAGCCTCGAATATTGCCTTTACCTGCATTTCTGTGATTTCAGGATATGTGATTCCAAGCCTTACCCCCCTGTGGCCCATCATTGGGTTTGATTCCTTAAGGTTTTGGCTTCTCTTTATAACATCCTCAATATCAATACCAAGTTCTTTTGCGATTTCTTCCTGATTTTCTTTTGATCTTGGAACAAATTCATGGAGAGGCGGATCAAGCAGTCTTAAGGTGACAGGCCTGCCATCCATAACTTCGAGGGTTCCCTGAATCTCTTTTTTAACAAATGGGAAAAGTTCATCCAGGGCTCTTTTCCTTTCAGCCTTTGATTTACTTAGAATCATTTTCCTAAGCAGAAAAAGAGGCCTGTCTGAATCCTTTCCGTAAAACATATGTTCTGTTCTGAAAAGACCTATTCCTTCAGCTCCGAATTCAAGTGCCTGGGCAGCATCAACTGGAGTATCAGCGTTGGTCCTTACCTTCAGTGTTCTGTATTTATCTGCACATTCCATGAATTTTTTGAATCTTGGATTTTCCGTTGCATCCATCATCTTGAGCAGACCTTCATATACAAAACCTTTTGTTCCGTTTAAAGTTAATGTATCACCCTGTTTAAAAACTTTTATTCCGGCAGTAAGTGTTTTTTCTTTATAATTTATTTTTAAGGCTCCAGCGCCGACAATACAGCATTTTCCCCATCCCCTTGCCACAAGGGCTGCATGACTTGTCATCCCCCCCCTTGCAGTAAGAATGCCTGCTGCAGCACGCATTCCTTCGATATCTTCAGGATTTGTTTCATCTCTTACCAGTATAACTGATTTTCCCTTTCTTTCCCACTGGACAGCTTCTTCAGATGTAAAAACAATCTGTCCGAAAGCCGCGCCCGGACCTGCAGGAAGTCCTTCGGCAATTAATGTCCCGGTTTTTTCAGCTTCAGGATCTACAATGGGATGCAGCATTTCGTCCAATTGTTTCGGATTAAGGCGTGTGACCATGGTTTTTTCATCAATTAAACCTTCGGAGAGCATATCCATGGCCATATTAAGCGCAGCAGTACCTGTGCGCTTGCCTATCCTGCATTGAAGCATATAAAGCTTGCCCTGCTGGATTGTAAACTCAATGTCCTGCATGTCATGATAATGATTTTCAAGCAGGTCCCTGATATCTGCAAGTTCTTTATAAATTTCAGGCATTGCTTCCTCAAGGGATGGAAGATGGGCATTCTGGTCATTTTTTGTCATATTGTTCAAAGGATTTGGAGTACGTATTCCCGATACCACATCCTCTCCCTGGGCATTTGGCAGCCATTCCCCGTAGAATTTATTTTCCCCTGTGGCGGGATTTCTTGAAAAGGCAACACCTGTGGCAGATTCATCTCCCATATTACCAAAAACCATGCTCTGGACTGTGACTGCAGTGCCCCAGTCATCGGGAAGATGCTCAATCCTTCTGTAAGAAACGGCACGCTTTCCGTTCCAGCTTCTAAAGACTGCTCCTATTGAACCAAGTAACTGAGCCCTTGGGTTATCCGGAAATTCTGCACCAAGGACCTCTGTTATTTTTTTTCTAAATTTATTGCAAAGCTCCTTCATCTCTTCAGTGCTGATGTCAGTATCAATCTCATAGCCCTGATCATTTTTCAGATCGTTCATTATCATTTCAAGGTGAAGCCTGATTCCCATACCGTCTTTTGGCTCTATGCCTTCAGCTTTTTCCATGACAACGTCAGAGTACATCATGATCAGTCTGCGAAAAGCATCATAAACAAACCATTCATTACCGGTTTTTTTAATAAGACCTGGAATCGTATCTGTACACAATCCAACATTGAGAACAGTTTCCATCATCCCGGGCATGGACTGTCTGGCACCTGACCTGCTGGATACAAGAAGGGGATTATCAGGATCGCCAAATTTCATACCCATAATTTCTTCAATGCCCTGCATTGCCCTGTCCATTTCAGGGTACAATGATTCAGGAAGCTTCCATCCTGCTTTAAAAAAATCGTTGCAGCATTCAGTGGAGATTGTAAATCCTGCCGGTACAGGAAGCCCAAGACGTGCCATTTCAGCAAGATTGGCTCCTTTTCCTCCTAATAAATTTTTTTGACTTGCATCACCATCTGCCCTGCCATTACCAAAACTAAAGACGTAATGTGACATTTGTTTCCTCAATATTTAATAGTTTAATCAATAAAAAGTTATTTCAATCGTGCATGAGCTTGAATTTTCAGTCTTTTTCCGGTCACTAAATATTATTTAAGCGGCCAGGGGAAGATCTGTTTTGCCTCATGGCGGTTAATCAAAATAATAGATAAATTTATACAAGCTTAAATATAAATTCTTCACTAAGTCAAGAATTTAATGATTTTATACTTAATTATTATCATAATGGCATGTTAATGCAGAAAAATTCAGATTGAGTAGCCTTGAAAATCAAGGGTAAAGCACTAAGGTGTTATAAAATTTCTTATCAACCGTTTTCCTATGCCGGTCATGATCGATTCCGGGTGGAATTGAACGCCAAAGGTGGGATGTTCTTTGTGGCGCAGTCCCATTATTTCATTATCATCTGTTCTTGCCGTGATGACAAGGCACTGGGGAAGCGTTTTTTCATCAACGGCAAGGGAATGATATCTCATGGCGGCAAAGGGTTTATTTATTCCCCTGAAAATATTTTGTCCGTCGGCCGTGATCATGGATGTCTTTCCATGCATGATTTTTTTTGCATGAATAATTTTGCCACCAAAGGTCTGTGCGATTGTCTGGTGTCCAAGACAGACCCCCAAAATAGGCAGGCTTCCTGAAAAAGATTTTACAGCTTCCATGGATATGCCTGCATCTTCCGGTCTTCCGGGACCCGGTGAAATAACGATTGCATCAGGATTGAGATTTTTTAAATCATTGATGCTGATTTTATCATTTCTGAAAACCTGCACTTCTGCCCCTGCCTGCATGATATAGTGCACAAGGTTAAATGTAAAAGAATCGTAATTATCAATAACCGCTACGAGCATGGTTTGCCTCCGTATTTTTATATAGCCGTTTCAGGTTCTAACTGCTGCTTTTCCCCGGACATGGCAAGTTTCAAGGCATATTCCACGCTTTTTGCCTTGTTAATGCATTCTTCAAGTTCTTTTTCAGGTACGGAATCTGCTACTATTCCGGCTCCAGCCTGAATAGTCATTTTTCCGTTTTCCATGACAGCGGTTCTTATAGTAATTGCAAGATCCATGTTTCCTGAAAAGGAGATATAACCTGCAGCTCCTCCATAGGCACCTCTGGGTTTTTTTTCAAGTTCTGCTATTATCTCCATTGCCCTGATTTTAGGAGCACCGGAAAGTGTTCCTGCCGGAAATGTTGCCCGGAGAAGATCCCAGGCATTAAGATCCTGCCTGATGTCACAGCTTATGTTTGACACAAGGTGCATCACATGGGAATATCTTTCAACAAACATCATATCGGTTACCTGGACACTTCCCGGTTCTGCAATCCTGCCGAGGTCATTTCTGCCGAGATCCACCAGCATGAGGTGTTCTGCACGTTCCTTTTCGTCTTTGAGTAATTCATCGGCAAGACTTATATCTTCCTGTTCGGTTTTACCCCTTTTTCTCGTTCCTGCAATGGGTCGCAGGGTTGCAGTCCTGTTTTCAAGACGTACCATGGTTTCAGGGGAGGAACCGGCAATGGTAATATCCTTAAAATTCATGAAAAACATATATGGAGACGGATTTATATACCGCTGAGCCCTGTAAAGCATAACAGGATCTACAGGAGCCGTGCATGAAAAAGGCTGGGAATAAACCGCCTGGATAATATCACCGTCTATTATATGATTTTTTATCTTTTTTACACCCTGAATATAGGTTTTGTGATCTGTTTCAGCTTTTAATTCAACAGCGGCATCAATTGCTCTGCTGCTCACCGGGGAAGATTCATGTATTTTATGGATCATTTTATCAAGTTCTGCACTTGCCGTGTCAAAAGCATGAGAATAATCCGTATTGTCGTCTGTGTAGCAAATTCTCACACAGGTAAGCGTCTGTTTGATATTGTCAAAAATAATCATGGAGTCAGGTATTATAAAATGGGCATAGGGCTTTTTTTTCGGAAGGGATACAGGGATTGACTCAAAAAAAGATACCATTTCATAGGTGATATAACCTGTGAGGCCGCACCAGAATCTTGGCAGATCCTTTACAGGTGCAGGATGGTATTGTTCTGTTATTTTTTCAAGTACTTTTAAAGGGTCTCCCATGTGAAAAATTTTTTTATTTTCACTTTCCGAGGAGACTTCAACGTGGTCTGAAAATACCCTGACATGACTTTTTGCAGAAACGCCAAGAAAGCTGTACCTTGCCCATCGTTCTCCACCTTCAACACTTTCAAGCAGAAATATGGGTTTTTCTCTGCTGTAGAATTTTTTAAGTATGGAAACAGGTGTTTCCATATCAGCAAGGATCTCTGTACATACGGGAATTACATTGCTTTTTCCGGCAAGTTCAATAAATGTTTTCTTGTCCGGGAACCGGTTTAGTATCATAATCTGTTTTCCTGCTTGTTTTTATTTCTGCTTTTAAATATATAACGGCCATGAGGCCGATCTGGATTGGCCCAGATTGCCTCACAACGAGTTGTGAAATAAAACGTAATAGTTTACGTTTTATTTCATATAAAACTGCCTAATAAAATGCCGTTTTCCAAATAGCAGAGGTGTCTTTAATTTGTCAAGAAATATGTTTCTTTTTATAGAAACATATTGTACATTTTCAGCATGGGACACTTTCTGATAACCGCCATGAGGC
>CAZLBE010000100.1:0-6680 GCA_964557635.1 uncultured Desulfobacterales bacterium | reverse complement strand
CACGCAGGAATAGATATCGGTTCAACCACGGCAAAACTTGCTATACTGGATGAAAAAGGGGATCTTATTTTTTCCCGGTATGAACGTCACCAGGCAAAAACCATTGAAACAATTCACAAAATTTTAAAAAATGCCGTGGAGGTTATGGGAGATATTGAATTTGATCTTAAGATAACCGGATCTGCAGGCATGGGTGTTGCCGAGAGCTTTGATATTCCGTTTGTCCAGGAAGTGGTGTCATCTGCCTATCTAATAGAAAAAAAGTTTCCTGAAGTAAGAACTTTTATTGAACTTGGCGGGGAAGATTCAAAAATAATATTTTTTGATGATCATTTCAGGCCGGACATCCGAATGAACGGCAGCTGTGCAGGGGGAACAGGGGCTTTCATAGACCAGATGGCTGTTCTTCTCAATATTGATGTAAAAGAACTCAATGAACTTGCAGGAAAATCAACAAATATTTATCCCATTGCATCAAGGTGCGGGGTGTTTGCAAAAACCGATATACAATCATTGCTGAGCCGTCATGTTTCAAAGGAGGATATAGCAGCTTCTGTATTTCATTCCGTGGCGCTCCAGGTGATAACATCCCTTGCCCATGGACGTTCCATAGAGAAAAAAATACTATTTGGCGGCGGCCCCTTAACTTTTTATCCGAATTTAAGGAAAGCTTTTATAAATTTATTGGAACAGGATCAATTTGATGATTGCTTAATACCGGAACATCCCGAGCTTATACCTGCAATGGGGGCTGCAATGATTGAAAGCGAAACAACCTTTGCAGTAAAAATCAGCGAATTTTTATCCATGACAAAACAGGGTATTCCCCTGTCATCTGCAGGCGGGACAAAAAGGCTTCATCCTTTATTTAACAATAAAACGGAATTTGAGATATGGAATCAAAGGCATAACAGGATCAAAGTGCCAAGGGTTGATTTTACGACCTTTGAAACGGTAAAATCAGACGCACCATCAGAGTTCTTCCTTGGGATTGATTCCGGCTCAACAACCACAAAAATTGTCCTTATTGATGACAAAGGTAAACTTGCATATGGCTGGTACGGCTCCAATAACGGAGATCCCATAAAAGCCGTTGAAAAAGGATTAAATGAGGTAAAAAAATATTTTAACCGGTACGGGGTTGTCCCAAATATTTTCCGGGCAGCGGCAACTGGCTATGGTGAAGGGCTGATAAAGGCTGCGTTCGGGATAGATGACGGGGTTGTTGAAACAATGGCCCATTACAGGGCAGCTCGTTATTTTGAGCCGGATGTATCCTTTATACTTGATATTGGAGGCCAGGATATGAAGGCGATTTATATCCGTGACCATGCTGTGTCGGAAATTCAGGTAAATGAGGCATGCTCATCCGGCTGCGGTTCTTTTATTGAAACATTTGCCCGTTCCCTTGGATACAGCGTTGAGGAGTTTGCCGAGATTGCCTGCAGAAAAAATTCTCCCTTTGATCTTGGGACAAGGTGCACGGTTTTTATGAATTCAAGGGTAAAACAGGCCCTTCGCGAAGGGGCTGATATATCCGACATTTCGGCAGGACTTGCTTTTTCCGTTATTAAAAATGCCCTGTACAAAGTGCTTAAATTAAAAGATACAGATACCCTTGGTGATAAAATTCTTGTCCAGGGAGGAACTTTTAAAAATCCTGCTGTGCTGCGCGCCCTTGAATTACTCCTTGGCAGGGAAGTGGTAAGACCGGATATCCCTGAATTAATGGGGGCGTACGGAGCAGCTCTCACAGCGCTTTCAAACTACAGTACTGTAGCTTTTCAGGAAAGCAAACCGGAACATAAATCTGAAAATAAAAATGCAGCAACTTTTACTTCTATTTTAGATACTATGACGGGCAGCGCTTTTTCAAAAAAAGAGATTTTTTGCAAAGGCTGTGAAAACAGGTGTAGAGTTTTAAAACTTTCCTTTGCCAATGGGAACTCTTTTTATACCGGAAACAGGTGTGAACGTCATTTCAGCAATAATGCCGATCCTGAATTTACCGGAAAAAATCTGATTAAAGAGCAGATAAAACTTTTATTTGACAGAAATCTCGAACCTGCAGATGAGCCTGTTCTTACCTATGGGATTCCACGATGCCTGAATATGTACGAAAATTTTCCGTTCTGGGCTGCTTTTTTAACGGAATGCGGATTCAGGGTGGTTCTTTCATCCGAATCTAATTTTAAGTTATATGAAAAAGGCATATCCACTGTCATGTCGGAGAACATATGTTTTCCTGCAAAACTTGCGCACGGTCATATTTTTGATCTTGCCGAAAAAAAGGTGGACAGGATCTTTTATCCCATTGTGGTGTATGAAAAACAGGAATACGACAATGTTGTTGAGTCTTTTAACTGCCCTGTGGTTACAGGGTATCCCGATCTCATAGAAAACGCTGTGGATCCTGAAAAAAGATTTAATATTCCCATTGACAATCCTGCTGTTTCCTTTAAAAAAGCCACACTTTTGCGGGACCAGTTATATCTTTTTTTCAAACAGTTTAAAATAAATTATAAAACTATATCAAGGGGTGTTGAAAAGGGGATTTCAGCACAAAAGGCATATTCTGAAGATATCAAAAAAATGGCAGAAAAACTTGTCAACAGTAAAGAAAAAGCAACTGCTGCCACAACCATTGTTCTTGCAGGCAGGCCATACCACATGGATTCTCTTGTAAATCACGGGATTCCTGATCTTCTCACAAAACTTGGTGTAAATGTCATAAGTGAGCATGCAGTGCCTGTTGCTGAAAATCAGGTATCCCTTGAGGATCTTAATGTGCTGACCCAGTGGAGTTATACAAACAGGCTCTATGCTGCTGCAAAATGGGCAGGGAGTATGAAAAATACAGAGCTTGTCCAGATTACATCATTCGGGTGCGGGCCCGATGCCATTTCAACGGATGAAGTAAGGGATATTATCCGCAGAAATGGTAAAATTTACACCCTGATCAAAATGGATGAAATTGCAAACCTTGGAGCAGTAAAAATAAGGCTTCGCTCCATGTTAGAAGCTTTAAAGGAAAATGCAGGCAGGTATCAGCCTGTGGTGCCCGATATAAAACACAGTATTAAAAATGATGCAAAACATGAGACGAATTTTTCAGGAAAAACAGAACAGAAAAGGAAAATTCTCATTGCTCCGTTTTTTTCTCCGTTTTATTCTCCTTTGCTGCCCCATGCATTCAGTCCCCTTGGATACCGCCTTGATGTGCTTCCGCCCCAGGACAGGGAATCCCTTGAATTAGGGCTTAAAACCATTAATAACGATATGTGCTATCCTGCTGTTCTTGTTGCAGGCGATATTGCAAAGGCATTTAAAAGCGGAAAATATAACCCCGATGAGACAGCTGTTATACTGACCCAGACGGGAGGTCAGTGCCGTGCGTCCTCATATGTTTCCCTTATAAAAAAAGGTCTTTATGATGCAGGCCTGGATGAAGTTCCTGTAATAACCATATCCAATGATGAGGTCAGCTCACATGCTGGATTTAAAATAGATAAAAAAGCCCTTGTAAAACGTCTTGCACTTGGAATTATTTTTGCTGATCCCCTGGCACAGATGTATTTATCCACCCATGTAAAGGAAAGGAACAAAGGAGATTCTGCAGCACTGCACAAAAAATATCTTGACCGTATGAGAATGGGAATTGAAAATGCTGATTTTCATTACCTTTTAGACCTTCTTAAACAGGCAGTTAAGGAATTCAACGAAATTGAAATCGAAAACCCTGTGGTACCAAAAATCGGACTTGTTGGCGAAATTTTTGTAAAATACAATCTTTTTGCCAATGGGAATATTGTGGAATGGCTTTCAGGGCAGGGTGTTGAGGTGATTCTGCCTCCTCTGCAGAGCTTTTTTGCCCAGCATTTTATCAATGAAATCTATGAGCAGAATGCACTTTTTAAACGTTCCCTTGCCGACAGGATAAAGAACAATCTTCTTGAAATTTATTCAAAATATTATATTAGCAGAATTGAAAAGGTGATGCATAAATTTCAGTTTTACCGTAAATGCCATGATTTGAAAAAATTATCAGAAATCACCGGAGAAATTGTCAATTTAGCCAACCAGGCCGGAGAGGGCTGGCTTTTAACCGCTGAAATGATCGCCCTGCTTGAAGGCGGGATAAATAATATTGTCTGCCTTCAGCCATTTGGATGTATTTCAAATCATATCACAGGAAGGGGCATGGAAAATAAATTAAGGGAGTTGTTTCCCGATCTTAACCTGCTCGCACTTGATATGGATGCAGGGGCAAGTGAGGTTAATATTTTAAACAGGCTGCACTTTATGGTTATCGGCGCAAGGGATAATATACTGGCAGTCCAGGAGGAGGACAAAAATTTTGAAACAATGAACTTAAGCTCCCGCCTAAAATCATCTGTAAGACATTTCAGTATTCCAAAGTTATGGTCAAGGGATATGTACACAATGAACGGCTATGTTCCCCTTGAAGTTGAAAAATGGAGGGCATGGGTGTCCAATCTCGACCTGTGGGAAAAGGCACGAAATATAAAAAATAAAATAGGCAGATAAAACCTCATTTTCAGGAATAATTATAAATTTAATCTGCCATATGAAATGGAAAAGAGGCAAATAACATATGTCCTTACTCGTTTCCTTTCAATTCCAAAAATCAGACAATATCCTTTATATCGGTTTTCATGACAGATTTAAATGACTCAATGCCATTTATCCGGTTCTCATCCAATCAACACTAATTTATTCATTTAACACAAAGCTGAGGGGCTGGGCAACGATACCCAAAAGTCTTTTGAAAAAATAAAGACTATTAGTTAAATATAGCCTTTCAAAAACAGCACGGCTTTGCCCAGTCCATCTCAAGCGCCTGGTTCGCATTTTTCATATAGTGTTTCTGGAACAATATCAGTGTCATTCGGCCAAGTAATAGTACCGCCTTTTATTGAGGTTTTTTTGAAAAAATATAGATCATTAAGTGGTTTAAAAATTGTCACCCGGAGTGTCTTCGTGTCGAATCAACCAATATCCTGGTTTACGCTTAGTATGTGCGACAGCAATGATGTGAATATGGTCTGGCTCAATAGAATAGATGATCGAATATGGAAATTTTTGCAAAAGACACCGCCTGAAAGGCGCATGTAGCATACGGTACAGTAAAGGACTTTCCATAATATCTTGAACAGCAGATTCGACAACAAGGCGAAAACGACGACCTAATCCGGATTAACAATTCTCATAATACTGAACAGCAAATCAAAATTCAGCACGGGCATCGGGATCAAGAATTACTGAAGTCATTTCAGCATCCGATCTGCTTCAGCAAATACATCCTGTGCTGCAATACCTTGTCGCTTACCTCTCTTGTACTCATTATAGCGGTGATCAGCCTCTACTATCCACGCAGTATCTACGTCATTTAGGACATCTCCATCAAGAGAACTGAGTAAGCGGTCGGCCAAAAAGGCACGCTGTTGTTGAGATAGATTGAGAACCTCATGTTCCAATTCTTCTAACTTGACAGACATATAATACCTCCTTAAGCAATAATCTATATTAAAATAATAATACTTCTTTCGCTTTTCACTGATAAGTTTTGACAGCGAACGACCAGGTTAACCCGCCCACCAACGGGCTTGTACCAACTTTTAGCGTAGCTAAGTACTTGGTATAACATCGAAAAAACGCACGTTCTCGAGGGTCGGGTTGAACGCATTGTGTACGCCCGGCATGGGCGTGAACTTATGGGGTGTAAGTCCCCTATACGTGAATCCAGTTAACATGTTGTTTTGTTAACACAAGTATTAGCCGAAAGCAAGGGCGGAACCGTGAGGGACCGTCCGAAGGGCTTGAGCAAAGCGAAAGGCGAGCCACAGGCGAGAGTGACCGCAGGGAACGGCAACTTGGAGTGCAAAACTATGAGCCGACGAACAGAAATGTAAGCGGTTAATAAACCCCATCTTTTAATTCTTTATACTTCTGTTATAGTTTCCCTGAAATTTACACATAAGGGAGACAGATATGACAAAAAATAGAAATCAGATTAATTTTGAGCGCCGCAGGTTTTGGGAAAATCATATAGAGCAATGGGCAGCAAGTGGCCTGTCCCAGGCAGAATATTGCCGGCAGGAATGACGGCCTTTTAATTCAAACTGTGCAGAAACCAAGAAAAGGGTGGAAAAAAAATTTGATCAAATTTTAAAAACAACAGGTGCTGATCAACTTGATCAGGAATGGTTAGATGCACCACTTTGCGATGATGAGGATTGGGAATGGTAAAACAGAGCTTAAGATTTTTTCAGAATTCATACCGATCTTAACAACAATACCAAAGCCAATTATAATTACACTTATATGCAGAGCTTATTCTTTAAGTGAGGTGTAACCATGGGACAAGTAACAATATATCTCGACAATGAGATCGAAAATAAAATGAAAGCAGCAGCAAAGACAAATGACCTATCTGTCAGCAAATGGATTGCCAATATCATTAGAGAAAAGATATCTACTGAATGGTCACAAGATGTTGTTAATCTGGCAGGTAGCTGGAAAGAAGATTTTCCAGCAGTTCCCGCTTACACCACTAAGGCCTGAAAAGAGAACATTTTGAATTTTCACTTTCGTAAAGTTTTACTAATAAAAAATAGCCAAAAATCGGTTTATGGAGGTTCTCTTTCCAATTAAATTCG